>DATBNJ010000155.1:0-3149 GCA_036554385.1 Marinagarivorans sp.
GGGCGCTTCTAAAAATAGTAATTTTTTTGTGAGAGCAAGGAAGTACCGCCCGGAGAACCGCAGTTTACGTGGGGTAAATGAGGATTCGAGGACGGAACTGACGCCGCTATCGCGTAAAAAGTGCATTTTTAGAGGTGCCCTAATAGACGTCTCGCTGATAGCGGTGCTCGGCCACTAGCTTGTCCATATAAGCTTGGGTACCTACATCGTCTAAACCACCGTGCTCAGCGATTACCTCGCGCAATGCTTTGTCGACGTCCGAGGCCATGCGCGTCGCGTCACCACAAATATAAATGTAGCCACCGGCTTCAAGCCACGCAAAAAACTCGGCGCCTTGCTTTTTAATTAATGTTTGCACGTAGATCTTCTCTGCGGTGTCGCGCGACCACGCCAAACTTAGCTGAGTCAATAAACCCGATGCCTGCCAAGCGCTAATTTGGTCGCGGTATAGGAAGTCTTGCGCCTCGTGTTGATCGCCAAAAAACAACCAGTTTTTACCGGTGGCAGCGCGAGCTTCGCGCTCCTCTAAAAAGGCACGGAAAGGCGCAATCCCCGTACCTGGTCCAATCATAATTAACGGCGCTTCGTCGTCGACGGGAATATGGAAATGCGCCGAGCGTTGTAGGTATACCCCTAAGGTTCCACCCGCACTTAGGCGATTACCTAAAAAGGTCGATGCCACGCCTTTGCGATCGCTACCGTGCAAGTTGTAGTGCACCTCGCCAACCGTTAGGTGGACCTCGCCGGGGTGCGCCTTAGGGCTTGATGCAATGGAGTACAAGCGTGGCTGTAACGGACGTAAACCATCGACTAAGGTTTGTGCATCCAAGGGTTTATCGGAAGATTTTAAAAGGTCAATGACTTGCTGATCATCACCACCACTTTCAACGCCCCAAACCTCTAAGGTTTTTGCATTGACCGTCGTGATATCAAGTTTGGTTAACAGGGCCGCGCGCAACGATGCAGGCCCCGCTTTCAGCTGTACACTTTCGCGGCCATTAAGACCCGTGATGGCTAAAATTTCTTGGACCTCTAAGGCGCAGTTGGTGGGCCAAACGCCCAGTGCATCGCCGACCGCGTAGTCTAGCTCGTCGGTTCCACCAGCCAGTGAAATCTCAATATGGTTCACGCGCTTAGCAGACTTTTCGCCGCTGAGGTTTTCGGCCACCATCATGGTCGCTAAAAATGGGCTGTTTTTATCAAATTTGGGGCCCGCTTCTTCGGGCTCACTATTGCCCGAAATGGCACCGGCTGCCGAGACAAAAGCCTCGCTGGCAAAAGATGTTTTTTTCCAGTCGGCGTAGTCATCTTCAAAGGCGACATCACAGGCGACAAAATCGTGCACACGCGTCGCACCCAGTTCGGCCAACTTGGCATCGATATCTCGAGCACATTTATTAAATTGTGCATAGCTCGAATCGCCAAGACCACAAACGCTGTAGTTTAAAGTCGCCGGTAATTCGCCGATAGCGCCGGTCATTAATGCGTCGTAAAAGGCCTTTGCATTATCGGGCGGCTCGCCCTCACCAAAGGTAGAGCAGACGATTAAAACGTGGCTCATTTCAGCAATATCTGCCGCATCAATACCATCGAGCTCACTCACCTTGGCCTCAAAACCTTGGCTTTTAGCAAATTTACGCAAGTCTTTACTTAAGGCTTCGGCATTGCCTGACTGAGAACCATACAAAACGGTCATTGGCGTTCCGGGTTCTTCAGCGGCATCGGCTTGCGAGGCACTGGCAATGGCATTGAGGCCCGTTAGTAAACCATTTAACCAAGTGCGCTGTTCCGCCTCGAAAGGCGCGCTGTCGTCTAAAAAAGCCGACGGCGCCTTCGCATGGGTCGTACCAATTGCGCTAGCAAGCTGATTAATGACGCTGTTAGTTTGTTCACTCATGTTATTAACCTGTAGTCACTCCGGTGGGCTTAATCAATAAAAGCACCAACGTAAAAATTAATGTCGTTTGTCGTGTGATGCTAAGCCGCTATGGGTTCTGGCAACAATAAGGCTTTTAGCTGTTCAATATCGTGGCGGCGCGTAAAGCTAAGGAACGATTCGTTACCCTCACGCAATTCGAGATAACGGGCAATTACTCCTTCAACCAAGGCATTAATATCCTCGGCGGCAACGGGGCCACAAAAGTCTTTTGCCAAACCTTGATCGGCGTCGGTACCGCCCCCTAGCACGATGTTGTAGCCTTCGCGGCCGTCGGCGGTAGCGGCGCCGATCATGCCGATATCACCAATATAGTGCTGGGCGCAGGTGTTATGGCAGCCAGTTAGGTGGATATTAATGGGTTGGTCTAGGGTAAATTTCGTTTCGAGGTATTTAACGAGGCTGGTGGCATTTTGCTTGGTATAGGCGCCGGCAAACTTACACCCCCATTTACCGGTACAGGCGATGGCGCCAGCGGCAAACGAAGAAGCGTTTACGCTCAAGCCCATTGCTTCAATCTCGGCCACCACCGCAGCAACATCGGCATCGGCAACGTGGGGAATAAGCAAGTTTTGCCACACGGTTAAACGCACATCGTTATTACCATATTTTTGCGCAATTTTACCCAGCGCGCGCATTTGCTCGGGCAGCATTTTGCCGACTTCTAAAGCGATGCCCAGATAATTTAAGCCCTCTTGTTTTTGAGGGTGAACGCCAATGTGCCCTTGACGTTTAATTTTAGCGCGTGGCGCATCGTATTCTTGACTTAGCCGCATAAGCTGCACGCCGTTACCAAACTTATTGAGTTTTTCTTGGGTGCGTTCGATAAACCAGTCGAAGCCATGCGCATCTAAAAGGTACTTTAAACGGGCTTTTTTGCGATTGGTGCGATCGGCATGCTCGATATAAACGCGCAACATGGCTTCGGCAATTTCTGGGCTATCTTCAGGGCGACAAACAATGCCCGTATCGCGGGCAAAATCGAGGTGGCCCGTAATGCCGCCAAGCAATACTCGACAATAAATACCAGGCTCAACACCAACGGGGTTTTCTTTGACATCAACGGCGAGAAAACCAATATCATTGGTATCGCTCACGCATGAGATAGAACCGCCATTATCAAAAGAAATGTTAAACTTGCGCGGCAAACCGTTTAAATCACGGTTGTTCAAAATACTATGGCTGAGCTTGATGCCGTATTGATGTAGATCAA
>DATBNJ010000165.1:0-4144 GCA_036554385.1 Marinagarivorans sp.
GTGCAAGGGGCACAAACGAGCAGCGCGAGCCATAAAAATACAGTGAAATATCGCACGATTACACCCTCCCTAGCATGCGCAATAGGGTTTGGTCGCGATCTAACAGGTGATGCTTAAGCGCGCCCAAAATGTGGAGTGACAGGGCCGCAGCTAAAACAATGCCCGCGTAGGTGTGTATGGCATAACCGATATTGGCCCACTGCTCGCTATACGGGATCACTTCGTTTGGGGTGGCAAGGCTATGGTTGGTAGGCACCAAGGTTAACCCGAATAGGCCAAAACCGTGGCCGCTAGCCCCCGAAGCCAGCATACCGCTTAAGGGCATCAACAATGTTGTGATTAAAAGCACCCAGTGGGTGACTTTAGCGGCGATCTGCTCGCGTCGTGCATAGGGCCGAGCCGGGGTGGGCCAGCCGCTTTTTAAGCGCCAAAGGATACGGGTAATAATCACTACAAAGGCCAAAATGCCTAGCGATTTGTGAATGGGATAGAGGCTCCAGACCTCCCAATATTTCATCAGAACGCCAGCGCAGGCGAGGCCGATCATCGCACCGGCGACAATCCAGTGCAGGTTAATGGTGAGTTTGCCAAGCGGGGCGGGCGGGGTTAAAGCGGTCGGTTTCATCGCGGTACCTTTGGGTGGATGGGTTAGAGCCAAAGGTAGTGCAGGGGCCGGTTTTGCTCAGCTATTTTGGGATGATTTAGGTGGGTTTGGGTTAAAGTGACAAAGTGACGGAGCTTGTAGTCTTCTGATAATTAACAACATTCTTGAGGTACCGTTGGCCAATGCTAAATCGTTGACCGTTGCGCAAAATCACCTGTTGGTTGTTATCGATTTGTGTCACCGCATCAAGGTTAACGAGATGCGAGCGGTGCACGCGGGCAAATCCATGGCCACGCAACTGGCCTTCCAGCTCTTTAAGTGTTGATCGCAAAACATAATTTTGGGCCCCGCAGGTGATATCCATATAGTTGCCCGAAGCTGTCACGCTATCGATATTAGCAATAGGCACCGTGACCTCGCGTGTGCCGGTATTGACCGTTAGGGTTTCGTGGCGCTCGGATTGCTCGGTGGGCGCGGCCGCCACTTGGTTTAAGGGTTTTGCTGATGCGGGCTCGGTGCGAAGTTGAGAGGCATTCAGCCCGTCCAAAGGCCTTAATATTAACGCCCATACGAGTGTAACCATGACCATAACGGTCAGGTGCTTAGACCCGAAGTACACCACGCTGCTACTAATTTCGGCATCGGGATTCAGCGCAAAATCGAGTAAGACGCGGCCGCCCAGTGCGATGATAAAAGCCGCGAAGCACAGCCCAGCCATTGCCGTGTACAGCTTGCGCGGCCAACATTGGCTCAATGCAATAAACAACATAGCCGTTAGCGCGGGCCAAAGGCTGTTTTCAGACAGTGTCCAAACTAACGAATCCCAAACGCCGCGCGGGGTTTTCTCCACATAGGATAGATACAACAGGCAGTGAATCACCGAATAGACAAAGTAAACGGCCCAGCCGCTAAGTGCCAACAACCAAGCGCGCTTGAGCAGAGAAAGGTCTGCCAGATCGGATGCAGTGCGGGAGAAACTTTGAATTAGCATGGCCTATTGAGCTTTTTAGTATACGTAAGTTTTTTAGTCGTAAGAATGCGGGATGCAAAGGTTAGAGTAGGTTAATTAATAGTGGAGCTGCAAGCCGAGTTGTTATTGATTTTTTTGCTAAAAGCCACGTCATTAACGGTCAAACAGGCCTAGACAAGCCCAATAAGTGCCGCGTAATCACGCACGGTGAAAATTATTACGCTGGATACTATGGCAACCTACACCCAGGAGAAAGCGGTGTTTTTTATCAATATTACCTACAAAGTCGACCTAATCGAAGTTGATCGACACATAGAGGCGCACATTGCTTACTTAAATAAGCATTATGATAACGGCAGCTTTGTGCTTTCTGGCCGGAAAAAGCCGCGAACCGGCGGCGTTATTTTAGCGACCACCGACGACCGAGCGCGACTCGATGCCATTGTCAGCGAGGACCCGTTTTACAGGCATCAGTTGGCGGACTACACGATTATCGAATTCGAGCCGAGCAAAGCAGCCAAAGGCTTAAAGGGCTTAATCACCGCCCTTTAAGCCTTCGGCTGTAATGACACGACAGTGTGACCGCCCGCGTTAGCCCTAGGCCTCGCTCATTTGCGCAAATATAGCTTCTAAGCTTTTGTAGTTGCTCTGCCAGGCGGCGAACATGGCCTGCGATGCAGGGTCGGGGAAAATATCCTGTTGACCCTCGCGCAAACCTTGCAATATGGCCTCGGCCGCTACGGCTGAATCGGTTTTATCGCCATCGAAGTCTTTGGTCATATCGGTATCAATCGGGCCGGGGTTGATGGTGTGAACCTGAATCGGCGCCTTGGCAAGCTCAATGCGCAACCCTTGGGATGCCGAGAAAATGGCCGCTTTTGATGCGCAATAGCCGCCAATACTCGGTAGATTTGCCAGCGCGCCAATCGAGGTCACATTGGCTATCGCCGCCGAGGCTTCGGCTTGTGTATTGGCGCGCAGCGCGGGTAAAAATGCCTGAATGGCTCGCAATGTGCCAAAGTAATTGGTTTGCATATCCGTATTCAGTGTCGCGAGTTCCGTCTCGGTAAAGGCCCCTGCCGCCACAATGCCGGCATTATTGATCAACAAGCTAACATCTGACGCGATGTTGGCAGCGCGTGTTACCGACGCGTCGTCGGTAATATCCAGCTGTAGCACTTCTAGCCTAGCGTCCTGCAAGTCTGGCATCGCCGCCAAGTTACGTGCCGTGGCGTAAACTTTTTTGATGGGTGTAGCCAGCAGCGCTTTAACGATAGCCAGCCCGATGCCACGGTTGGCACCGGTCACTAAGACGGTATGTTGGGCAAAATCGAGTGGCGTATAGTTCGCGTTGCCTAATTCGGTAGTATTTGAGTTTTCCATAGTTTGCTCCTTGTCGCGGGTGGAGAGCGTGAGTGCTCGGTGTTTGGCCGCGCTGCTTGTCGGCGTCAACGGCATTTAATTATTAATGAACCAATTGGTCCAATAATGGTGAAAATAAAACCCAGCTCATCTAAGGTCTGGGTTTAAAAATAGCGAGTAAATAAGAGCCAAACGGCGGTTATATTCTATTTGCCCTCTGTTTTATTCGTACTCTAATAGCGCTCGAACCATATCAATGCAGCTGCTTTGCTCCTCGGCGCTAAAGGCCATTTTATCCATGACTTTCATGCCGCAAATACAGGCGAAAATTTGCCTTGCGAGCGCATTGGCATCTTTGCGCATGCTGATTTCGCCACTTGCTTGCATAGCGTTTACCGCATCGGTGATCACCCCAAAGGCCTTATCGCGTCGCTTAAGCAACAAAGCGCCCGCAAATGCGTTATTGGCGCCCAGCTCACAAGCGGTATTCACAATAAAACAACCCTCAGGTAAGTTCTTATCGCCTGCTTGGGCCGCCGTGCCCGAGATCATATCCAGCACAAATTGCTTGGGCGATTGTGCTTGCGATAGCCCATCGCGCATATAATTGGCGGTCATTTCCCCGTAGTGCTCTAAACAGCGGTTATATAAATCCTGTTTCGAGCCAAAGCATTGGTACAAGCTACTTTTGGAAATCCCCATCGCTACTATCAATTGTGCCGTCGATGTGGCCTCGTAACCGCGTGCCCAGAACAACTGCAACGCCGCTTGTAATGCTTGCTCGGGGTCGAATGCTAACGGTCTGCCCGGTCCCGCTTGGGTGTGTTTAGTCATAAAAATTACCTAGTGAATGGCATTTTAGGACTGATCGGTTCATTATGCAATCAATCTCTATCTATCGGTATTCAACATCCGCTCTAGCGCACACTGATACGGCCTATGCCGCTTAGCAAATAGCTCGATATCTGGCTAATTAGTCTCATCCAGAAACGCCATCTGTGGCGTTTCGCGGAGTCACCTGCTGGCGCAATGCGCCTAGTTCATCGCATAGGGGCGCTGCTGCGTAATGCAAGCGGTTAGCTTCTTGCATTAACCTCACCCCAAACCCGATCACTCTCACAGATACCGTTGGAGGCACCAATGATTAACGCTTACGCAGCCATGGCACCCGGCGCACCATTCGAATGTTACCAGTACGACCCCGGCCC
>DATBNJ010000179.1:0-21458 GCA_036554385.1 Marinagarivorans sp.
GCTCTTCCGCAATGGCGTGAGCATTAAGCTCGGTTTTTAACGCTCCAAAAAGTGACTCCCTAGCCTCGCTATCACCATGGGTTTCAATCAACGCATCGAGCAATTGGCGCTGTTTGTCGTGGTCCGCTCGTAAGGCTTCAAAAATATTCATTGTTGTTCCTTTATCTCTATTGATGCCTACAGATTAGCAAGTTGTGGGCCAGCAAACCCTGAATACTCCACGTCCTTGCCCGAGCGCTGAAACCAAACACGCGAATAAAATGTGCTTACAATAAACGGCGCAATTCGCCTTTATCCTGGAACGCCACGGATCGAGAAAATGCCAACAGCTTGCCTAGAGAACTCTTTACGCCTATGCCGCGTTAGGGGGTACTAAACACTTGCGCTTTCGGATGGGCATTCATTAACAATTGGCGATCTGCCCAAAGCGATGGAACAACAATGAAGACATTATTGTGTCCTAAGGCGCCAATTTGCTAGCAATGCTGCTATAGTGGCGCCCATTACATAACCCCATATTCGTCACACCAAACTAATGACCACGATTGCCCGAACTGAAACTTGGAATCGCGCAGGCTTTAGATCACTAGTGCTGTTTGGCGTGCTCGCCTGCTCGCCGCCGGTCGCGTTTGCCAATGGCTCGCTCAACGGTATCGATACCTACAATCATATGGGCAAAGACTATTACCTTGTCGCCCACTACACAGAGCAAAGCTGCTATACAACGCCCGAGTGCGAACAGGCAGAAACGCCAGCGCGATTTACGTTAAAAATCACCACCGCACGTTGGACCGCTCACAGCTTTAGCTTGGTGTGGCGTCGCGAGTTGGCAAGTAACAACGATACCGTTCTCGATAACACTAACCTGCAAGCTCTGCTCGAGTTTACCCGCATTGCCGAAACGCAATTAACCCGTGGCGACACCATCGACATCGCCTTTGATGGCAGCGACACCACCATCGCGGTCAACAAAGTTTTTGCGGTGCGCGCCGAAGGCAAAACACTTTTCAATTATATTGCCCGAAAATGGTTAGGGCCGGTGCCACCGTCGCGGGAATTTAAGCAAAGAATGCTAGCTGGACACGGGGGCGAGCACGATTTAACAACGCTAGCAAAGTTTAACGCCTTGACGCCCAAGCCCGCACGCATGAGTTTATTGGCCACCTGGTATAACGAAAAAGAAAACGCGGAAACAAAGCCCGCCACAAAATTTAAGCCAACTAACAAAAGCGCTTTTGAGCTCCACCAACCGTCGAACCACCCCACAACCGGGCGCCCAACTGAGCCAAGCGTCGCGGTGAGCCACGCACAACAACTCGCTGTATTAGAGTGGCACATCCACAATCTAATTTCTAAAGCCGTGGTCTACCCAACGACCGAACGGGCCTTGGGCAGACAAGGAAAAGCTCGCATCTCCTTCACGTTAAATAAGACATTAGAATTAGCAGGTATTCAATCCATAAGCACGGAGCCGGCCGAAAGCAAAGCTTTTGCTGACGCCCTTAAAGTGGCACTTCAGCAAGCACAACCCTTTAGCTTTCCGCCGGGCATCAATACAGAAATTACAACACTGATCAGCACTTACGAACATTACTTCACCCTAGACAGCACCGCCAGCGCGCCGCCAAAACCCCTTGCAATTAGCGCTGCAACGTTCGACCAACTATTACACGGCGAAACACGCAAAAGCATTGCTCCCGACGGCATTAATGCCGACATGCTGAAAGCGCATATTGATAACCACGTGGCCTATCCCTTCTGGGCCAAACGCTTTCGGGTAGAGGGCACGGTGAAAGCGCTGGTCACTTTACACCCAGATGGCACAGTCGCCGACATTACTCTTTTAGAAGGTCAAGCGCATAAAAGCTTGGCGAAAGCCGTTACAGCTGCCATTCAAAAAGCGGCGCCCTTTTCAATACAGGCTAACGCCGAAGCGCTGGTTAGTTTTGATTATCAGTACGCATTTAAGCTTTAAGGGCGCCCATTAGCCACAATTATGTAGCCTTGAATTATCGGCTTTAGGGCTCCGTCTTTACGCGCAAATAATTTCTATCCGCTTAACGCAGCAAGCTGCTCGTTCTGCGAAAGTGGTCTGCTCTGCGCTCCGGCTCGCCAAGCCAAGAGCGTAGGTTTCGCAAACGTCGGCGATTAAAAGTGATAGCGCCCACCGATAGATAATGAGTTTTGCTCGCCGCTAAAGCCAACGCCGCCGGTAACCGCGAAGGCGCTTGTTAAGTGGTAGGCACCGCCCACATTCGCTGATAATTCACCATCGCCGAGCGAAGAGTGACCAAGCTCGGCCCAGCCTTCCCAGCCTTCGCTTAAAAAGCCTCTAATCCCGGCTGCTGCAACGGGGCCAGAATCACCGCCCCCCACATCGTCGTCGCGGTCAGCAAAGCTAACTACGCCATACATGTGCCAATAATCGCCCCAAGGGTGCCGGTAGCCCACACCTGCTTGTAACATAGACGAGCCGCAACTGCCGTCACCGCTAACGTCGGAATAATTGCCTTTCACGTAAAACCCATCCGTCAAGGTGAACGATGCATCAAGCACTAAGCCATCTTGGTCACAATCAAATTCATCGAGATTCTGAGTCAAATAGCTCAAACCAACATAGTCGTATGACGGCCGCTGCGCGTCTTGCATACTCTGCGCCCCCGCCAATCCACTCGCCGCAAGCATAGCCCCGACCATCACCGGCTTTAAGCAACCCCTTGCTAACGCTGATGCAGGTTGCAAAAAACCGCTCTTTTTCATTGTTACTATATTTTTCGTTGCCAATTTCTTTGCTATCACGTTTTTCATTTCTCACTCCACATTGCAATTTCTAAAGGTATCTTTTTGCTTATCGATTAATCATCGCTTCCTGCGTCATCAGTTTTGTTATCGACGTTCGGCGTTGCTGAAACGCTGTCCACTTTGCGGTCACCGCTAGCGTCGCGCTCCAAGGCTTCCAGGGGGCTATTGCTTGCTAAATTTGTCGCCTTAACCCTTAGCGGCGGCGCCTTTCCGTCTTTATCCTCACCGAAGTAAAGGGTTTGATGAGGGAATGGAATTTCGATGCCATATTTATCGAAGGCCATTTTCATTCGGCGGTTGTACTCGCGGCCAACAGTCCATTGCTTAATGGGCAGAGTCTTGACTCTGGCTTTGATAACCACAGCACTATCGGCAAATTGGTCGACACCAAAAATCTCCAGCGGCTCCAAAATCAGCGCTTTAAATTCATCGTCTTCACGAATATCTTTGTCAATTTCGCCCAATACAGCCATAACCTCATCAACGTCTTCCCGGTAGGCGATACCAATATCAAAGATATAAAAGCTATAGTCTTTGGTAAGGTTTTCTACGACATCAATTTCGCTAAAAGGAATGGTATAAACGATGCCGCCCAGATCCCTTAGCTGAACCTTGCGAATTGTAATTTTTTCCACCAAACCGGCGCGGCCGGCCAATCGGGCAACGTCCCCTACCTGAATAAGGTCTTCTAGAATAATAATAAAACCCGTTAATAAATCCTTAATCAAGGTCTGTGCACCAAAACCAACAGCAAAACCTATAACACCTGCGCCGGCGAGTAATGGCATGACGTTAATACCGATTTCTGACAACGCCATCAAAATAAAAATAACCAGAAATACAATATAAACAACGTTTTTGGCGATAGGGAGCAAAGTATCGACCCGAGCTGATCGACCACCACCCCAACGCCGGAAGGCGCGCTCAACCAATGCAACCACTAGTTCAAGCAGCACAGACCCAATAAATAGAATGACAAATATTGTCGCAACAGTACTGATGGTTTGGGTCACAACGCCGTTTGATAACCACTGATCGACTGGAAAATTCCACGCGAACGCAACACCAACTAGAGTGCTAAAAAGCACCACGACCGTGACAAGACCGCGCACGAGGTTAAAATAGAAGTGTGCTTTAGCGCTTGGAAGTCCAGCTCTAAGCAAGCTGCCTTTGGCCTTGTTTTCAAGCCTATTTAAAAGAAACCTGAATAATAGAAGCACCGCAATGCCAATAAGAATTGCAATACCGGTAAATATTGCTTTTTCTACCACACCCTGGTTTAGCCCAGTACCTTCTACCCAGTGCTGAAGCAAGTGGGTCCACGAGCTAGCCAGCTCATCGGCGCCGATAGCATCGGTTAAGCGCTTGCCGGGCGGCTCCACAGAATCAGCCCCAGCACTCGAAGATGAATCACTGGATTCAGATTGAACCGACTCGCTGGTCTGCGCTCCGGCTGGGCTCGGCGAGACTGGCAAGTCTTGCGCCAACGATGGGTTAGCGCCAAAGGCACCAAGCGCTAGCATCACAAGCAAAAATACAGACAAAAACCTAGCAATAGATGACGTTGTTTTGTCGAAGGATCGCGGCGCCACCAAAGATATACTCGATTGCGAATGCCGTTTGCCTCTGGCCATGATTTCTCCTTTAAAGGTTGGTTTGATATTTTTGACTGCCTCATTCCTACCCTGAAGCATCATCAATAGCATTTAACGGAGCTCAGCGGCTCATTATTGAAGGGCACTGGCTAATTTTCTCCAGACCGTTAAAGCGCGCTGGAAAATTCCGCCCCTCGACTGCGTGCTCCTGCGCGGTCTAATAAAGTACATCCTGTACCGATGCATTTTCGAACACCTTGCACTCCCTTCACCTGCGCTTCAATGCCCAGCACATAATCAACCGCAACCTTCTAAAACGGTCAATTCCTATTCAGCTGAATCGTTACAGCTTAATAATTAAAAATCGAATTACACTTTAGGCTTGCGCCCTAAAATTAAGGTAATAATAAAGCCAATCAAAAAGACGACAAATAGTATTTTGGCAATACCTGTCGCTGCACCGGCAATACCGCCAAACCCAAATACAGCCGCTATTAAAGCTACAACAAAAAATACGATCGAGTAATAAAGCATGGTCTTCCCCTAGTTATAAACCAATCTATCAACCCAGTTACCTGAGACTTCACGCATCCTCTACGCCAAATACGTGCCAACAATTTATTATCGGAGAGATCAGAAAGCAAATAGGGCTACAACACCCTATATTCGATTGATTATTAAACCAATAGGCATTAGAGCAATAGGCTTTTAGCACAGCGACTAAATACAAATGCTGGAGCGATTGAGGCTTTGATTTTTTCGCAATATAACGCCACCGTGTCACTTGTGCTCATATTCATCGCAACTTTTACAACAGACAGTGCAACGCCTTGTAAAAAGTACATGTAAGGCCTCATTCAGTCAGTAGCAATTTATTTACTTCGCGAGACGCTATACGACATGCAGAAAAAGATATCCATCTAAAATAGGGTCGCCAGCGAGCCGTTCCCTAGTAGAGAGCGGCGCCCACGAAGAACATCGGTAGAGCTTTTTTGGGCACTGGCACAAGACTTGAATGTAGCTTAAGTACCTAGCGCAATTAGAGGTTTCCGTGCAGGCTTCTGGATTGGCAAGTCGGCGTACCGATGAACACAGGCTTAGCATTTTTAAGACTGTCGATAATTGACGAGTGCAATCAAGTTGATTATCCAAGCGCGACTAGAGAACACAACGTGAAACGAAGTTGTCGCTAGGTTAATGATTTTAATAGCATCATTCACTAAATAGAGAGAATTTATCATGGCTACTACAGCAACGAACAACAACGCAGCAACCGTATCGGCAGCAGCTTCAGCGCCTAGTGATAGTAAAGCAGACGGAAGTAATGCTAACGACTCTCTCACTGACGCGTATCAACACATGCAAGGCGCTGTCAACAGCGTTAAAGAGGCGGCAAGCACCCTAACAGCAAGCTCTTCTGCAGCAGCAAAAGATGCTTACGCCCAAGGCAAAGTAAAGGCCTGCGATGCATCTAAACAAACCGACAGCTGGATCAAAGAGCGCCCTTACACCAGCATGGGCTTAGCCTTTGCCGCAGGCGTACTGGTTACTGGCTTACTTAGAAAGTAATTCCTGATGAAACCTTCCCAACCAGATAATGAGCCCAATCGCTCAGCGAATCAGTCTTCGTCGGGTGAGCCCAACAGCGCGCCCGACGCTGATTTAGTGGATGTTTTTGAGCAGGAGCTCGGTGAACTTAAAACTCAAGCAATTGCCGTTGCTAAGTTTGCCAGCGCGACAGCCAAGCTCGCAATCCAAGAGGCAGGTTATGCGCTAACTGGGCTACCCAAGCTCGTACTCTTGGCGGTAACCGCATGGCAACTGTCTTTAGTGATGTGGTTTACGCTAGTCGGTCTTAGCGGGTGGCTCGCATACTCGGCGACCGAGTCAGTCACTATAGGAATAATAGCCAGCATCACCCTACAGGTTATCGGTATCGGCATTTGCGTGGCGCTAATATCCTCCTATGCAAAACGCTTCGACTTGCGACGAACCAAAGCTGTCGTTCGGCGAGCTCAGGAGACCTATAATGATCAACGCTAGATACATTATTAGCGCAGCGCTACTAAAAAGCGTTGCAGCTAGATTTAAAAACGACCAAGACCTCGATGCTGCGCACTCGATGGACAACACAAAGCGCGAAGCGCTCGAGCTATTACCCATCATCGCGGGTGCTGGCGTCACTAAGGATAGCCAACAAACAACGCGGACACTCATTCGAATGGGGGCTTTCTTTTTCGGGGGCATGGCCGCCGGCATGATGACCTCTAACGCCCCGCGAAAAATGTTATTTTTGGCTCGTCAACTCAATGGCGTGGCTTAACACCAGC
Organism: Marinagarivorans sp.; assembly: GCA_036554385.1. Taxonomy (GTDB): domain Bacteria; phylum Pseudomonadota; class Gammaproteobacteria; order Pseudomonadales; family Cellvibrionaceae; genus Marinagarivorans. Next base: position 6,728 of record DATBNJ010000179.1, read on the forward strand.
CATTGCCTATAAGTTTTTTCTTGAGACGTCGTCCACGGCGTCGATGTATGGCAACAGAGATGCGGTTTTTATTGCTCGCTAAAAAACGCACTGTCGAGGCAACAGATAATGATTCCCAAGGGCCAGCTTTCTCAACAGGTGCATTCGCAAGGTCACCAAGAACCTGCAATTATTGAATCGCCGAAGTCGATATCCATACGCGCACTGGCATCTCAGCAGCTTTTGTCTAATAGTTATCGGTCGGTCTGGCTGTTTGGCTTTTTAATTGCGCTCGCGATTATTTACACGCTATACCTCACTAAAACACTGCTTTTGCCCATTTTTGTATCGGCATTTATTAGCGCCCTACTCAGCCCCATTGTGTATCGGCTTGAAAAACTAAAACTGCCTCGCTCAGTTTCAAGCATCGCTCTAGTTGCCGCCATGATTGGTGCCGTCGTGCTAGCGGGCAACTCGGTTATTCCCGCGGCGCAAGATTTTTCTGTGCAGCTCCCGCAAGCACTCGGAGAAATCGACGAAACCGTGGCCGCCGTATCCGATAGGCTTGATACAAAAGGCGATGTTCAAAGCTCGGCCCCCGCCAGCACAGAAGAAAAAGCCACAATGAGCGACCAGGCGGTTAGTTATCTAACCTACGAGTTTTTTATATCGGCACCGATCGTTGCCGTACAGCTTATATCAATTGTATTTTTAGTTTACTTTACCTTGGTTTTTGGCCCAAAACTGTTTCGAAAAATCGTCAAAAGCATCCCAGGCTACTCCGCCCGTAAAACAGTGTTAAGAAGCATGCGTCGCGTGCAACGCAATGTCACTCGCTATGTGCTGGTAATATCCACCATCAATATGGGGCTAGGGTTATCACTCGGGTTAATCCTGTGGATGGCCGGCATCGAGAACTATTTATTATGGGGCGTAGCGGCTTGCCTAATGAACTTTATCCCTTATTTGGGGCCACTACTTACCGCCATCGCGCTAGCCTTCGGCGTATACATTGAAATCGGCACGTTAGACGCTGCACTTTTGGCGCTAGGGCTCTATTTTGTGCTGAATCTGCTTGAATCTCAAATCGTTACGCCTCTAGCACTTAGCTCACAGCTTCGCTTAAACCCGTTGTTGTTATTTCTATGGGTGATGATCTGGGGTTGGATCTGGGGCGCCGCAGGCATGTTTATTTGCGTTCCACTTTTGGTGTGCGTAAAAATCATTCTAGCGTCTAGCTTCCCCGATAAACGATGGATCCAAATTATCGAATAACGCCCGAGAATCGCAGGGCAACAGTTTGAGCTTTTTGAGCTTTCAGGTCATGCAATTTTTACAAAAACTTTGTAACACTAGCACTTTTGCCCAAGTATCCAGCTGGCTCCCAGCTTGCAAACACGTCGGGGCCTAGGGCGCGCAAGCTGGCATAGTAGATGCAAAGACCGAGTAGGTTTCGGCAAAAGGCGTAAGAAGGCCAAGAAACCCCAAAGTGCAAAGACAGTGCCCGAGCTCAAACCGGTAATACCAGCATGGATCTTGGTAACTTGGTAACTTGGTTAAATCGGCCAAGGGTAAGCAAATATCATGACCGAAGAAGTGCAGGCTCACGCCACGGTGGGCCACTATCAACACTATTTCGATATAGATCTTGAGCAAGCCATTTTTCACGTTGTGGTACTGCTGATTGCTTACGGCATTGCGCTACCTATCGGTATTGAGCGCTCGCGCTTTACCCACGGGCTCGGGCTGCGAACCGTGTCGATCGTGGCAGTTTCGTGCTGTGCTTATGTATTAATTGCGCTAAATACGTTTACTGAAGAGGCTGCGCAAGCCAAGCTCTATTACGGCATTCTTACCGGCATAGGCTTTATTGGCGGCGGCGCGCTGTTTAAATCGAGCAACGGAGTTTACGGGACTGCGTCTGCCGCCAGTGTATGGGCATCGGCGGCGATAGGGGTATCCGTTGCGCTTGCGTTAATTGAAATTGCGGTGGTGCTAAGTGCTGCCACGACCTTGACGCTCTATGTGGGCTCAAGACCCGCCAAGGATTCTGATCAGCACGAGGTTGATGAGCGCGGCATTAAAGAGAACCGTGTAACCCAACAACAAGCCGCGGAACAAAAACGCTCCCGCTGAACTAATGGATGCGTTACCATTCGGGGCTTACATTTAAGGTATAAAGGTAATAGTTGTGAAAATTCTTGTCGTTGATGACGATAGCGAGTTCTGCGAAGCGGCCGCTATGATGCTGAACCTTCTTAACCATGACGTGATCACCGCTCACAGTTTGGACGATGCTTTAGAGTGTCTCGAAGAGAACCTTACGGACAAAACCCCTATAGAACATGTGCTTTTAGACTTTATGCTTCCCGATGGCAGTGGTCTACACCTAATTGATGCGGCTAAAAAATTTGCTCACCCCCCCTTTATCACTTTAGTGACCGGCCATCCTTCTGTTAAGCAGATGGTTTCGGCACTCACCGGACCCAAGGTGAATTACATCCTTAAGCCAGTCACCAAGCAGAACCTCGAGGCAGCACTGGTCGGCAAAAACCCCAAGCAAGACATTCATCAGGATTTTGGCGTCACACGCCACTTTGGATGTTTAGTGGGCGAGTCCCCCGCCATGAAGCTACTTTATACAATGATCGAGCGCGTCAGCAAAACCCACGCAAACGTGATGCTAATGGGCGAGAGCGGCACCGGTAAAGAAGTCGTCGCCAACGCAATTCACAATGCCAGCCAACCCGAAGGCCCATTGGTCGCCTCAAACTGTGGCGCTTTTTCACGCGACCTTATTAGTAGCGAATTATTTGGTCACGAAAAAGGGGCTTTTACAGGCGCAATCAGCCGAAAAGTGGGTGTTTTTGAGCAGGCACAATATGGCACACTCTTTTTAGATGAAGTCACCGAAATGCCCATCGAATATCAACCTAATTTATTGCGAGCGCTAGAAACACAGCAAATCGTGCGGGTCGGTGGCAGTAAGGAAATCCCTATTAACTGCCGTGTGATTTCTGCCACGAATCGCAGCGAAGCGGATATCGCCGAAAAACAAGTCTTACGTGAAGACATCTATTTTCGGCTAGCCGTTTTCCCCATAAGAATTCCGCCTTTGCGAGAAAGGAAATCTGACATCCCCAGCCTTAGCCAACTTTTTTTAGCGCAATTAAATTACGAACACAATACCGCCTATACCATTAGCGACACCCAAATTGATCGCTTGCTGGCTTATGACTGGCCAGGCAATGTGCGCGAATTGAAGCATGCCATTCATCGCGCCTACATTATGGCCGACCCAACTACACTCGAAGTGGCGCTACCGCAAAGTTTTGCTTCGCCATTCACCAAAAACAGTAAAAGCGACAACCAATTGGTACCGGGGCAACGTATAGATGATGTCGAGCGTGAACTTATACACGTCACACTTGCCCAGCTAGACGGCGACAAACCACAAGCCGCTAAAATGCTAGGAATCAGCCTAAAAACACTTTACAACCGACTCAACAAATACGGAGAATGCGAGAGCGAATCATCGAACTAGCCTACTGGTAACATCCATACTTAGCGAGCAACCATACCCAGCTTTGGAGCCAAGGAGGGCTAGCGGTTAAGCACCGGATGTTCGAACCGTTGATATAACAATCACCAACGACAATGGCATGATCGCTGCTCAAATATAGCTATGAAAGATAAAGACATTATGAGCACGCTCGTACACAATGCGCGAAACCCGCTAAATAGAATTTCGATGCAAGCCGAACTGGCCAAAATGATGGTATCGCAAGGCCTACCCGCTGATAAGGTATTAGTGGCTCTCGATAAGGTTATACAGGGCTGCCAAGACTGTAGTGAGCAGCTTGAGGAAATATCCAACTTTAACAAGCAATGCGATTAACGCTTTGGCTACCGCGCGGTTGCTTTTTAGATAATGGTTATAAAACCAGATTTTGCCGTCGATACGACTTGCAAGACTTCACCGATGTAAACCCAAGGCGTTATGACCTATACTTATAACTCGCACTCCGCAAGGAGCTCACTAATCCTTTGGCTGATAATATGCACAGCCATAGTCGTGATTACTGTCTTGAATACCATCTTTGCGTTTCGCACTGTCTCCGAACTTTCCGACAAGCAAAATAGCGTGACCAATACCGGCAATGTTATTGCCGTTATTAAAGACCTCCACCAAGCACTCCTATTGGCAGAATCCGGCCAGCGCGGCTACCTATTAACAGAAAATGAAGATTATTTAAGCCATTACCACCTAGCCATTGATGGTTTACAAACGCGCATAGATTCCGTATTCGACATCCACACGGAAATTCCAGCACAAAAAGACCGTATTTTACAATTGATTAGCCTTATTAATAAAATGAAAAGTGAGCTTGTCGATACGGTCAAGCTGGCGCGAGCCGATCAAGAGATCAAAGCCGTCAGGCAAGTATTCACGGGGCGCGGACGCGAGCTCTACACAAAAATCTATTTACTTTTTCAGCAAATTGAAGAAGCTGAGCTCGAACTACAGGCGCACCTGTATGTCGATATGCTTAACTCACAAAAACAGACTCGCGACAAACTGCTGTTTGCAAGCGCTATCAGCATACTGCTCGTTATTATGCTGCTATTTATCTTTCAACGCAGTCGCAAGCGAGAGAGCCTTTACCGAGCACAACTTGAAGAACAAAACCGGTTACTCGAAGAAAAAGTGGCTGACCGAACCCGCGAGCTCACTCTCTATTCCGACGAAGTAACCCGCAGCAACCGGGAGCTCGAAGACTTTGCCTTTGTTGCCTCCCACGATTTACAAGAGCCTTTGCGAAAAATTCAAGCGTTCGCCAACCGCATTCAAACGATTTATCACGATAAACTTGATGATAAGGGCAGTGACTACCTAGAGCGCCTTAACAATGCGGCCAGTCGCATGTCGCTACTGATTACTGACTTGCTCGAATTCTCTCGCATCAAAACTCGAGGAAAAGACTTTGAAGAGGTGGATCTCGCGGCAACGATTGAAGGCATTTTAAGTGATATGGAAATTGCGATTGCAGAAAGTGGCACGACGTTCGACATTGGCAACCTGCCAACTATTTACGCCGACGAAAACCAAATGCACCGCCTATTTCTAAACCTTATATCGAATGCGGTTAAATTTAGGCGCCCCAATGCCTCCCCCCATATCGCCATTTCTTGGACTATAGAAACAGACCGCGTAGCCAGTTCGTCCGCCGAAATACTCTGGCATACTATCCGCGTGCGCGATAACGGCATTGGCTTTTCCCAAGAGTATGCCGATAAAATCTTTCTGCCGTTTCAGCGCCTGCACGGCCGATCCGAGTATCAAGGAACGGGGATAGGGCTAGCCATCTGTCGAAGAATTGCAGAGCGCCACGGTGGCAGCATCGGTGTACAATCAAAAGTTGGAGAAGGAACTGAATTTCTGATTAAAATCCCCGTCGAAAGCATCAGCTTCGATAAACCAATGACTTAACTGACCAATGACAGGGCTTTACTATGCCGCTACCCAATGCTCGCCCGATTACCATCTTAATGGCGGATGATGATGACGACGATCGACTCATGACGCAAGACGCACTTAGCGAAAGCCGCGTTTTAAACAACTTTCATTATGTGTCTGACGGCGTAGAGTTATTGGCCTATTTGCGCCGAGAAGAACAGTATGCTGATACCGAAAAGTATCCCTTTCCCAGTATTATTTTGCTCGACTTGAATATGCCGCGAAAAGACGGCCGCGAAGCACTACTGGAAATTAAAAATGACCCTAAGCTACGATCCATCCCGATTGTTATTTTAACGACCTCAAAGGACCAAGAAGACAAAATCCACGGTTACGACTTGGGCGCGGCGTCTTATATCTCCAAACCGGTCACCTTTGATGGCCTCGTAGACTTAATGAAAGCCCTCGGTAAATATTGGGTCGAATTTGTTGAGTTCCCGACTCGAGAGGACTAACCCAAAAGCTATACACTATGTCGATGAATGAACTTAGAGTTACCCGCCTACTATTAGTCGAAGATGACGACGACGATTATATATTGGCGCGCGACTACATTAGTGAAATCCCTTTTCTGGATATTTCCATAGAGCGCGCAACCAACGTCGAGGATGCGCTCAGTGCGCTATCTCGCGAAACCTTCGACTTGTGTCTCGTCGACTACCGGCTAGGCGCTATGACGGGCATCGACTTGCTAAAAAGTGCTAAGGAAAACGGTTTTTCCAGCCCAATAATCATGCTCACTTCTCAGTCCGATGAAGAGCTAGACCAAATCGCGCTGGACGCCGGCGCAGCCGATTACTTGGTAAAAGGCGAATTAAATGCAGCTCAGTTTGCTCGCTCGATTCGCTACGCACTCGCTCGTCGCGATGTCGAAAGCGAGCGCGTAGAGCGCGTTAAGGCCGAGCAAGAAGTACAAGCCAAGGACCGATTCCTAGCCCATCTAAGTCACGAACTAAGAACTCCGCTCACCGCAATTCTCGGTTACACTGAGATTTTGCTACATACGGACGCCGAGCACCAAACGGAACTCGAGGTTATCCACCGCAACGGCAAACACCTGCTTAACCTGCTAAACGACGTGCTCGATCTATCAAAAATCGCCGCAAATAAACTCGAGCTACTCAACGTTGATGTTGATATCAACGCTCTACTTGCAGATGTATACACCTTAATGCGCATGGCCGCCATCGACAAAGGCTTACAACTCAACATTCATGCGCCAAATTTATTACCCAAATCGATTAAGGCCGACCCGACTCGCCTTCGCCAAATATTAATTAACCTTATTAGCAACGCGGTGAAGTTTACCGACAAAGGACACGTCGATATCACTGTGTCCTGTTCATCTGATGGCGTCGACAATGCGCTCATCTTTATGGTTCAAGATTCCGGCATTGGCATTAGCCAAGTGCAGATCGAGCAAATTTTTAAACCGTTTGTTCAAGTGGCTGATGTAGTAACACGCAGCACAGGCGGTTCTGGCTTAGGTTTAGCCATTAGCAACGAGCTTGTGCGCAGAATGGGCGGGAATATTCGCGTCACCAGCCAGCTTAACCAAGGCAGCTGCTTTTCAGTCCGAATACCCATTGACGCTGACAGCGATCAAACCCGAGTTCCCCTAGATGTGGTGGCCCACGCCGAGGCGCCTAGCCCTCTATCCGATGCCCCAACATTGGCAGGGCACGTACTCGTCGCGGATGACTTAAGGGATATTCGAACCCTGATCGGCCACCTGATAAGCCGCCTTGGGCCAGAAGTACACTTCGCTCGCGACGGCCAAGAAGCGCTTCAGAAAATAGCAAGCCACCAAGACGCCAAGCAAACAGAATTACAGCCTTTCGATGTGATTTTTATGGATATCCATATGCCGATAATGGATGGCGTGAGTGCCGTTAAACGCATTCGCGCCACAGGCATCAAGACACCTGTAGTGGCACTGACTGCCGCCAACATGAAAGGCAGCAGAGAACACTTTTTAACGCAAGGCTTTAACGATGTACTTAGTAAGCCCGTCGATGCAACTTTACTAACGCGGACCATCAAGCAGTACCTACCCGCCAAGTCGGAAAACGTTGCGCGCGCAGACAACATCGATGCGCCCTCACACCAAAAACATGCTTTAATAGTCGAGGACGATGCCGATGCCGCACAAGCCATATCGGCGTTGCTGCAAGCACTCGGCACACACACCCATATTGAAGCAACACCACAGGGTGCAATCCAAGCCCTAAAATCCGATACCCCGTGGTCACACGTGTTTTTAGATTTGCATTTGGGGCAAGATGATGGGCTTACCGTTGCCGACTACATTCAGCTTCATCGTGCTAAGCTAAAAATCGTTATTATGAGTGGCGCCGACCTCAACCCCAGCACCCAAAACAAGTATCAATTTTACGCAACACTCAAAAAACCGATACAGCTTTCCGAGCTCTCTAATCTTTTCACATAGTTTATCTTTAGCCAGCGCAGTGAATGCGGTCAATCGCACATATAGATAAGGCGCCCATTTTACTGGGCGCTGCTAGATTGTGAACATTTGACGACGGTGGTTACCTACAGAATGTACCCTATACCGGTTTTTCAGAGCAGAAAACGGTGACGCCGCTATCGCGGTGCTTTTTTAGAGGCACCCGAGCGCTACCTTTACCTTAGTCGCGCTCGATCCCTTCCTGAGGCAATATTTTTCTCAAGATAGCAAGTTTAGCTTTACTGCAAAACATAAAGCACGCCCGTGTAGCTCTTACAAAAACAGGCTTATACCGCCATAAGTAAATACCCAATTATTTTGTAGACAGCCTTAACGCAAGCACTTCACCGCCACCCAAAAATAACAACAAACCCTATAAATAACAATTGCTTACATAAAGCCCTTTAACACAAATCGACGCTTAAGCTACACATTAATGCAGTTGGCATAATCCGTGAATAAGGTTTAGGGTAAGCGCGAAACGTTGTTTACAACAAAAGCGAAATAGAAAACTTTACACTTTATTTATTTTTACAGGGGAATTCACAATGAAAGCACTATCTGCGTTTATTTTGTCGCTGTTTATGGCCACTGCGCTGACCGCTTGTGATGACGGTGGAGCTGAAAACATTGGGGAAAATATTGATGACAGCATGCACGAGGTAAAAGATAGTCTCGATGATGTAGGCGACAACTTAGAAGATGCCTGCGAAGATGCTACCGACAGCAACTGCTAATCAATCGAAAATTTACTGCTCTTTTATCTAATCAGACTCAAGAGTGGGCCAGCCATAAAAAAGCCCCAGCTTACGGGGCTTTTTTATGAAGTACCGACAAGCGCACTCAAACAACGGCTGTCGTCACACTCGACTTTCTCGATTTCGCTTCTGTTTTTTTAAGTACTAAAATGTGTTCAAAAAAGTTAGGCGCCATGCCCGGCTTCATGATGTAGCTACTTTCATAACTGGCATCACCTAATATTTTGAGTAACCGTATCGCCGTTAACGGTGGCTGCGTATTGCAATAATCCTCGACCTCAGGCAAGTGTAGCGTCTGGGTATTTTTAATGTAATATTTATCTGGCGTTGTCGGTTGAGTATAACCCGCGTAAATCACAACATGAATCTTGGTACCAGAATGGATGTGAGGCAGCAGCCGCTCCTTTAATGCCAACAGTTGATTTTGGGTACAATACCCCAACAGGCCCCACGCAAAAATCACATCAAACTTGTCGTCTGGTGCGCAATTAAATAACTTTTCTTTAAACAAAATCTCGTCAGACGATATATCGCGTTTTAAATCCTGAAAAATTTCAGCAAAGACAATATCGTTAGAGAAGTTGCGATAAAACTCTTCATTGCTGGAAATCCTGGCCCCGAGGTCTAGAATTTTTGGCGACTCAATATGGGTAAGGTAATCGCACATAGATTCGAGCGCGTAGGACCGGTGTTCGGCGCCAGGCAGGGTATCAGCCTTCACGCTGGGCAGCTCCATCTTGGCGCTGTGACGTAAGACATTCTTTTTGGCCGGCAAGAACCGAAACACGTCTTCACCGATATCCTTCGGCATTCCCGCTTGCTGATTAAAGCTGGTATCTAAGTGATAGTACGGCAGGTTGCGCACCAGATCCGGCAAAGGGTGATATTCGTAATCGCGCACGAGCGTCCCACCAACGTGGGATTTCACTGCGCTCTCATTAACGATTTGAAATTGAACCGGTACCGAGGGAGATTTACTAATATAACGAACACTATGCAATAAGCTCTTATCGTGGCAGTACTTGCCCAGCTTCGTCATTAGCCAGCTAATTGTTTCGAGGTCGAGAAAGTTAAATAGATCCCACGCCAGTACCACGTCAAATTTTTCGTGGCTTCTAAAGCCACCGAGGTAATCTTCTAGATGCTTACGAAGCTCAGCGGGATCACCCCCTTCTGGGGTATCGGCTATTTGATCGGCGACAAATAAGCTGACATTCTCAAAGCGAACGGTGCAGCTTTTGCGCATAAAAAAGTTAAAACTCGCTGCCGATGCAGAGCCTAAGTCTAACACCCGACGGCTTTTGTTGGTGGTGAGTGCCTGGGAGATAAAACTGATACCCGGGTAGCGGTAAACGACCTCTTGAACGTCTGGGGCATTCGATGTGGTGAACATGATTTAATTTGCCTTTAGCATAAGCATAAAGAGAGCGGGATGCCGCTCTCTTTATTTAGCTTTAAAAAAACATTGTGATTGTTTTTACACGAAAGGTTAGCTGCCGCCTTATGAGTAGCATTTAACCTGTATTGCGCATGCCCGCCGAGATACCCGTCATGGTCACCTTAAGCGCACGCTCCAAATCGGCGCTAATACTACCGGCTTTGCGCTCCCTTTTTAATAGCTCTACTTGTAAAAAGTTTAACGGATCAACATAGGGCTTACGCACACTCAGTGTGCTTTGGAGATCTGGGTCATGGTCGAGCAAATTCTCTTGACCTTTTAACTGCAAAATAATTTCACCCAGCTCGGCAAGGTCACCGCGCAGCTGCTCACCCAAAGGGCGTACCGAAGGGTCGACCAGCTGACTTTCGTAGTGGGCTGAAATTTGCAGATCGGCTTTGCCAAGTACCATCTCGAGCAGATCCATATAGCTCGCGAAGAACGGCCAGTTGACTAGCATGTCTTGCAAGATGTCAGGGTAATGTTCCTGCGCGTGCTTTAGTGCTTGCCCTGTGCCCAGCCACGCAGGTAAATTCAAGCGAACTTGCATCCATGCAAAAACCCAAGGAATGGCCCTTAGGCTCTCCACGCCACCCGACGCCTTGCGCTTGGCCGGGCGGCTCCCCAAGGCCAGCTTACTCAGCTCTTGTTCGGGCGTTAAGCTTCTAAAATAGGTCACGAAGTCGGGGTGGCCGCGCACCACGGCGCGGTACGCCTCAAGACTGACCTTGGACATCACTTCAATCAGCTCGCGCCATTGCGCTTTTGGCGCCGCATCCGGCGCCAAAGTGGCCAGCAAGTTAGCCGTCACATAGGTCGATAAACTCTTAAACGCGACGCGTTTGCGGCCAAACTTGTAGCGAATCATCTCGCCTTGTTCGGTAACGCGAATAACCCCCTTGACGGAACCCGGCGGCTGCGACGCCATCGCTTTTTCAACCGGGCCGCCGCCGCGCCCTACGGTACCACCACGGCCATGAAACAAAACCAGCTGCACACCATATTTATCGGCAATTTCAACCAGCTGCTCTTGCGCTTTGTACTGCGCCCATGTAGCCGCGAGTTTACCGGCGTCTTTGGCGGAATCCGAGTAGCCAATCATTACGGTTTGATGGCCCTCACTGTAGGCTTGATACCAGTGCATCTGCCACAAACGGTTCATCACGCTCGGCGCGCGATCTAAATCATCAAGCGTTTCAAATAGCGGAACAACCGGCATATTCCAGGTCATGCCGCTTTCTTTAAGTAAAAGCGCAACGGCCAATACATCCGAAGGCTGCTGTGCCATAGAAATAATATAGTGCGACAAGGTTTCTTCGGGCTCTTGCGCGATGACTCTGCAGGTATCCAGAACCTCTTGCGATTCGTCGCTACAGCGCCAGTTCCGTGGGAACAACGGGCGTTTGCTCTCGAGCTGCTCAAGCAAAAAGGCTTGACGCGCGTCTTCGTCCCATTCGCTATAACTTCCTTTACCGCGGTAATCGGGAATATCTAAATACGCCGTCAGCTCGTCTAACAACTTAACGTGACGCTCGCCATCTTGGCGCACATCCAAAGGCACAAGGTTAATGCCAAAGCAGTTTAAGCGGCGAATGCAGTCAGTCAGCGGGCCGTTGGCAATATCTTCTAAACCTTGCTCACACAGCGAACGATGGCAAAGCTCAAGCGTCGACAAGATCTGGGCGCGCTCGGTCAATACCACGCCGGATACATAAACTTCTTTGCCACGTAGCTTGTTGTTCGTCCAACTCACCGTATTTTCAAGCAACTGAGTGATCGGCTCTAAAATTTCGCGATAGGGCGTTTTCGAGTCACTGCCCAAATGGCTTTTTAGCTCTGCACTGGCAGTGCCCATGCTTAGGTCGCCCGCAAGGCTTTTGATATCCTTAAGGTAAAGGCTTGCCGCCATCCAGCGCCCGAGCAGCAGCACTTTTTCGGTCACATCGTGGGTAACATTTGGGTTGCCATCGCGGTCCCCGCCCATCCAAGAGTAAAACGCAAAGGGCGCTGCATTTAAAGATAAGCCTTTGCCCAAGCGCTTGCGCGCCAAGCTATCGAAGTGCCGTATAAACTCGGGCACCGCCTGCCAAAGGCTACTTTCGATGACAGCAAAGCCCCAACGCGCCTCATCGACGGCAGTCGGCCGCTCGTTACGAATTTCATCAGTGGTCCAAATCTCTTCAATTAAGCGGCTCAGGTTGCTCTGCTCTTGCGAAATCTCGTGAGGCAGCAAGTCGGCACGACGAAGACTACTAAGGCTATCGGCAATTTTGTCGTACTTATGAATCAAGGTGCGGCGAGTGACTTCGGTCGGATGAGCGGTCAACACCAGCTCAATCTTCAGGCCGTTAACGACTTTGGTCAGCTCGTCTTTACCTAATTTAGAGACTTGCTCAATAAGCAGTCTATCGAGATGGTCATCCGTGCCCGCTTCAATGCTAGCGCTAAACTCTTGCTCTGCGATGTTAGCTAGGTTCAAAAACTGATTAAATGAGCGCGCAATCGGTAGGACTTCGTCGTCCTCAACACTATTCAGTATCGTAATTAGCGCTTTATCATCAGCAGCTTCGCCGACAATTTGCTTGCCCTGATTACGGATATCTTCCACTTTCTTGAAGATTTTTGGGCCTTCGTGTTTGAGCAAGGTGTCACCAAGTAACTCACCAAGCAAGCGAACATTGTCTCTTAATGAATGGGGAAGCTGGGCCATACGGATACCTCATCAATGCATTTATAAAGTGCATTCTAGCATTGCTTAATGTGGCACTGACAATAACATTGATCGCTAATACTTCTTATTTACCCCACAGTTTATGGTAGTAAAGCGCTCGATCCGACGAGGCGCGTGCATTCGCGCTTTGGGATAGATATTCTAGTACAGCGCATGAAACAAATTGCACGCATAGATGAAGCCCCCATTTGAGTTCACGCCAGTGTTAAAAACTGCGCTTCCCGCGCAACGCCGATATGGACGAGGAGCTTTAAAAAATGCACTCTCTATTTGATACATCACACTAAACAATGACAAGGCTCAAGGGCTAAATGCACCCAAACCACCATGACGATATCCCTTTTTGACCCCGATGGCCAATGGCTGAAACCACCTCGGGCGTCGCTGTTTTGGCATAGCAGTTATCTTGCTCAAAGCCGGGCAGACTCACTGCTCGTTACATTGTTAGCAGAGCTCGATTGGCAGCAAGGGCGCGTTCACTTGTTTGGGAAAGACCACCAAGAGCCGAGACTAAGTAGCTATTACGGTGATACAGGCAGCGACTACAGCTATGCTAACAGAGCGGTTGTTCCCGCGCCCTGGCACCCAGCATTAGCCGCGCTAAGGCAGCAGCTAAGCGAAGCGTTTTCAAGCCCGTTTAACGCCGTGTTGTGCAACTTGTACCGCAACGGGCAAGATTGCATGGGCTGGCACAGTGACGACGAACCTGAACTTGGCCCGCAACCCACCATAGCCTCAGTCAGCTTAGGTGCAACCCGGAGGTTCCGATTGCGCGACAAACAAAACCCAAAACTCCAACAAACGTTTGAATTAAACCACGGCAGCCTGTTAATTATGGCGGGCACCACGCAGCGCTATTGGCAGCACTCGCTAGCCAAAGCACAAAAAATCCAATCCCCAAGAATTAACCTCACCTTTCGATACGTTACACCTAAGTGCGCCTCCAGCCCCGCATAACAACTTCCCACCCTTAGAGTAATGCTCGCCCCCCAGCCACAAACAAAGCCCGTTATTGCAAATAGAAATAACCACTTAAACCATTAACCTAACGCGATAATATTCATACCTAAACTGGCAGCACGCTTCGCGCAAACTACACTTAGGTTTGAACGCAATGACATTTAGTAAGGGCGCATCCACCAACACTCGTTTTGGCTGAGCACAAACGCGGCACATGGGCAAAGGTTGCCTCGCGCAATCGCCTGTATTCCCACGCCCCTAGAGGTCATTTTGCGAACACGACAAAGTAACTATTCATGGCTCGTTAAAGTGGGCACTGGCTAATTATTTTCTAGGCCGTTCACGCCTTTTCGACATCTCGCTCCCTGCGATGTCTACCATTGGCTGTGCTGCCAAAGCATGGGTACTCTTCAAGCGTTCCCGGCGCTTTAATGCCTAGAAAATAATCAACCAACCCCCGTCTAAAACGGTTGATATTTATTTAGCTGAATAGTTACCACGAAAAAAGTATTTTTATTGCGACTTAACGAAACGCCGAAAGTTGCGTTTCAGAATAATAACGAACTAGCCGATAACGCGTGACTTAGGTGCCCTTATGCCCCACCCATTAATAACCCGCTACCTACCCGTTTATAAAGCGGCAATCACTGCGATCGCCCTATGCCACTTAGCAATTTTCAGCCCAATTGCCAAAGCGGCTCCGCTACCAGAGCGCATTAACTTTCAGCATCCGCTAAAGAATAAAGATATAGTGCTAGGGGAAGCCGCATCTATATTTCAAGATAGCTTTGGTTTTATGTGGTTTGGCGGCGCCAACGCCATTATTCGCTATGACGGCTACGAATTTAAATCCATTCCCTTAACTGTGTACACCGATCAA
>DATBNJ010000226.1:0-12450 GCA_036554385.1 Marinagarivorans sp.
CAACAAAAAATTGCATTTAAACAGCTAAATTTGCTGCATCCTTGGCCGATGAAGGGCCCATTCGATGTGATTTTTTGCCGCAATGTGGTGATTTACTTCGATCAAGAAACGCAAAAAAAATTGTTTGCCCGCTACCACCAAATCCTCGCCGATGACGGTTATCTTTTTATAGGCCATTCTGAAAACCTCAGTCGCGTGTCCAGTGATTTCACATCGTTAGGTAAAACGATGTATCAAAAAAAGTGATGCTCCCTCCCATGTCCAGGCTAAGCGCTAAACCGTTGCATCTCCCGCCCGCGCCTAAAGGGTTCGGGCACATTAAACGTTTTTGGGACCCTACCCATCAAGTGATTACCGCCAAGATACTGCCCGGTGAATGTTATGTCTCGGGCGGCAGCGAAATGATTAGTACCGTGCTTGGCTCTTGCATCTCAGCTTGCGTGCGCGACCCCATTGCTCGGGTTGGCGGCATGAACCACTTTATGCTGCCGCTGCAGTCAGGCGCGACGGGCATATCGCGCACAGCGGCGATGGACCCCGCTCTGTGTTATGGCAATTGGGCCATGGAGTATTTAGTTAACGAAATCTTAAAGCTGGGAGGGCGAAAAGATCGCTTGGAGATTAAAGTATTTGGTGGTGGTCGAGTGCTTTCGGGTATGACGAATATTGATGTTGGCAAGCAGAATATAGCATTTATTATGCAATATCTGGCCAGCGAGGGCTTAACTATTAAGTCGCAAGATGTTGGTGATATTTATCCGCGAAAAGTGCTGTATTTTCCCGCAACCGGCAGCGTGAAAATGAAGAAGATGAAAACGGGGCGCACCCAAGAAATATCTCAGCGCGAAAAAAATTATCTAGAATCAATGGCCAAGCCTGCGTCGAGCGATGTTGAGCTATTTTAAATTTTTTAGGCGAGTGAAGTTATCGTATGGGGCGCAATAAAGTAAAAGTGTTAATCGTCGACGATTCGGCATTGATACGCAGGTTGCTATCGGCGCTGTTAAGCGAAGATCAACGCCTAGAGGTGGTCGGTACTGCGAATGATCCTTACGATGCCCGTGACAAGATCAAGCGGCTGTGTCCCAACGTGCTTACGCTCGATATAGAAATGCCCAAGATGAATGGCATTGCTTTTTTAAAAAACCTGATGCGCCTTCGTCCCATCCCGGTTGTGATGATTTCGACGCTAACGCAAGCGGGCGCGCCGGCAACGCTTGAAGCGCTAGAATTAGGTGCGATCGATTATGTGGCCAAGCCGCAGGGTGACGATCCTCACGCGTTAGAGCGCTACGGCAAGCACATTTGCGAAAAAGTATTTTGGGCGGCTAAAGCGAATGTGGAACACTTTACCGATGTGACCCGCAGCCCGGCGCCGCGATCGGCAAACCTAGGACGGGTTAAATCAGGCTTTATTGGCGCAATAGGGGCATCAACCGGTGGTACCGAGGCGATTAAGTGTGTGATTTCTGCACTGCCAGAAAATGCGCCACCGATTGTTATCGCACAGCATATCCCCGCCGCCTTTAGCCAGTCTTTTGCCAAGCGTGTTGACGCAGCGTCTGCCGTTAAGGTGCACGAAGCGCAACACCAGCAACCGATCGAGCCTGGCAACGTCTATCTCGCGCCAGGTCACTCTCATCTACGGGTAATGCGTGTGGCAAATGATTACGTCTGCGTTTTAGATGATGGCGCAGAAATTAATCGCCATCGCCCCTCCGTGGAGCCGCTATTCGACTCTGTTAACGAAGCGGCCGGTAGCAATGCCATTGGCGTGATGCTAACCGGTATGGGGGCCGATGGTGCTCAGGCGCTGCTGCGTCTAAAGGCGCGGGGCGCCGTTACTGTGGTGCAAGATGAAAGCACTTCGGTGGTATGGGGCATGCCCGGCGCAGCCTTTAAACTAGGTGCTGCGTGCCATGTCTTACCGCTCGAAAAAATTAGCGCAGCCATTATCAAATACGCCTGCCAATAGCCCAAAGCCTGCTCCAAGCCGGTCAGCGGCTAGAAGACGCTTCTAAAAATAGTCATTTGTTGTGAGGGCAAGGGCAGGTCATTGCTCCTGCGTTAGCTGCATATGCGCCATCGATGCCGAAAGGCTTGCCGTTTAAGGAGCAAAGCCGGTGACGCCGCTATCGCGGGGAAAGTGCATTTTTGGCGGTGCACTTAGGCTGAACTTTTAGCGCGCTAGCTCCGTCTTAAAGACCGCGAGCCCATGCTTACGGAGCAACGCCATAATGTCGGCATGGGCGCGTTGTGGTTAAACGCGTTCGTGTTTATGTCATTTAAGGAGCTAAAAAATGTTCAAAGCCAAAATTGTGTCCTTGGCCATCTGTTTGTCGGTGGTAGGGTTGTTTGGTGTGGCCACTGCCACTGAAGTGGATCCAAGGGGTGCGCTGTATTATGAGCCCGCACCACTCAAAGAGGTTGAACTTTATTGTGATGAGGATGACAACATTACTCCGGCAAAAAATGATTTTGCGATACTGGGCTATTCGATGATGAGCTCGGAAGCGGGCGAGCGGCACGTGCTGCTCACCCTAAAAAATAATTCGACCGGGCAGCGTTTGTTTAATCAAGATCAGCTGGTTGCAATTTTAGGTGACTGTACGCGCAAAAAGCCTTTGCGTGTAGAAAAGAAGTTTGGCGGTGGTGAACGCGTTACGCTACAAATTAATTTTGGTTATAGTCGCTTTCCAATTTTAAAATTGATGAATTAGTTTCTCGAGTTTAGAGTCTCAACCATCAAAAACTTGAGTTGAATCCGAGTGTAAAGTGCGGCGAGCCATTGCTTTCTGGGCCGCTCAAGACTTCCCTGTTCGCTATGCAGCTGCTCCCGGCAGCTGAATGCCCAGCAATCAACAACTCGCCACACGGGTGGCCCTTCATCGCATAATTTAAATTCAAAGTACTTGACTTTGTAGCAAAAAATCGCTGCCACGCGCTGAAAAACTTTAAGTCTTTCGAGGGTTGTCAACGCGCGGTTTAGGGGGATTTTCTTGCCTCTGATCGCGATGACTTCTCTTAATTCTGACAATATTCCACCTGAATTCCGTCAACGGATTTTCGTAACTATTCAGCCCAAAACCCAATAGTATGGTCAGGCCTTGTTGCATAAATAGGGGGGTAAAGATACAGCGCTGCCTGACGCTGGAAGATTGTTTTTTAGGCCGCTCAAGCCATCCTTGGGCGCTATTCAAGCGCTCCCGGCGCTTCAATGCCTATAAAACAACCTCCCAGCTCCACCGAAAAGTCCCTCGGCTTATTTATGCAACAAAGCCGTATGGCCATCAAAAGGTAAGCCCATATATAATGGCGTTTCATTTCCCAGCTTCAAAGCAGTTCAACAGTGACCATCGGCGGCATAAACGTAGAGCAATCCATTGAGAATGCGAGGCAAGTGATTGAAACGGATAAAACATTATCGGCTTCAACACGCACCGTGTTCGAAGTTCTGCTGTTGGTTATTGGCCTATTGAGCGATCGATTAGGCATTAACAGTAAAAACAGTAGTAAACCGCCTTCTGCAGACCCCAATCGAGAAAAGAAACCGCGATCGCGTAGTATCAACAAGCCAGGAGGCCAAAAAGGCCGAATTGGAAAGACGCTTAAGCAATATGATGATCCCGAAGTCATCCATGTTCTTAAAATTGATAAACGGACCTTGCCTAAAGGGCAGTATACCGCTGCTGGCATAGAGAGGCGGCAAGTAGTTGATATTGAAATAAAGCGATCTGTTACCGAATATCAGGCTGAAATCTTAAAGGACGAAAAAGGTAACAAAGTCGTTGCCCCTTTCCCAGAGGGGGTCACGAGCCCGATTCAATACGGGAACCAAGTTAAAGCGCATGCAGTGTATTTATCGCAATATCAACTGTTACCCTATAATCGAGTTGAAGAATACTTTGCAGATCAACTTGGCATCGCAGTGAGCGCTGGAGCCCTCTTTAATTTCAATCAACAAGCTTCTGCATTATTAGCAAACTCGGGAATTGAAGGTATCATTAAAGAGCAGTTAGCAAGGTCAAGCTGCTTACATGTCGATGAAACAGGTATGAATGTCGGTGGTGAGCGTCATTGGCTACATTGTGCCAGCGATTCACATTGGACTTATTTGTATCCACATAAAAAACGCGGTTGCGAAGCGATTGATGAAATGGGGATACTCCCGACCTATTGTGGCGTCGTTTGCCATGACCACTGGAAACCCTATTATCAGTATACCGACTGCACTCACGCCTTATGCAATGCGCATCACTTACGCGAACTGGAGTTTGCGTGGGAAAAGGATCAGCAGGCATGGGCAAGAGACATGCAAGGACTGCTCATCTCAATAAATAAAAAAGTGGATTGTAGCGGCGGAGAGCTCACATCATCGCAAGCCTCGTATTATCGAAAAAAATACCGAGAATTACTGCTTAAAGCGGATATAGAATGCCCACCGCCTGAAAAGACAGCAGCAACGCGTGGCAGGCAAAAGAAGTCAAAGTCTCGAAATTTACTTGAGCGCCTGAGAGCATTCGAAAATGACGTGCTCCGATTTATGACGTCAAGCGACATTCCCTTCACCAATAATCAGGGCGAACGAGATATTCGAATGACGAAAGTCCAGCAGAAGGTATCAGGCTGCTTTCGATCAATGGCAGGGGCGGAGAATTTTTGTCGTATTCGAAGCTATTTATCAACTTGCAAAAAGCAGAGCGTTACCGCCACCCATGCATTGACATCATTATTTTCTGGTCAGGCTCCTGACATTTTTCAGGTTGGGGCTGAATAGTTACGAAAATAGTAAGAAAAATAAGCAGAGGGAGGCTCGAATGTTCAAGGTGCATATCCTTATGGTGACGACAAGATAAAAGCCATCAATGAATACATGAATTAAGAGGCCACACATCGTTCATCACAATGATGGGTCCCAAGTGAGGCTTTCCAGAGTACAAAAAAATCGTTAAGCCTGCAAATAACGCAACTATATACGCTAAAACGCAACTATTACGCTAAATAGATACGATACGCTAAATAGACATGGCCTATTGAAAGGGTGCTGGCTAATGGCCGGTAATCAATAGCCACCCAATAACAACACAAAAAAAGGGGCTCGAAAGCCCCTTTGGTCAACTAGCCTTTCACTCGTTATTAATTGGATGTCGTTTGTGGGTACTGGTACTTCTCGTACTGCACATACTCAACGGTCCAAATAATCGGCTCGACATACACGTTTTTATCAGCACCCCACATCATAGCGTCTTTGATATCGGCCATGGCCGCCAAAAAACCCTGACGATCTTTTTCGATCTGATCTTTCATATAGGCGTCTTCCTTATAAAGCTCTTTAACGCGCGCCACAGTTTGTGCATCGTCGATCCAGCCGTCGACACCGTATGGGCCTTTCGGCAAACGCTCGGGGGCTTTATCCATCCATAGGCGTAGGTCGTTACTGGCGCGGTTCATGCCGTCAGCGTGACAACCAATACACGAGCTACCCAAGTTAAGGCGGGGGTCTGAGCCACGAAAGCCGCCATTGCCACCGGGGTTCGAGTACGAGTAACCGGTTGCGGTGCCGATATTATCGCCGGCTTCTCGCAAAATGCGGGGGTCGCGCACAATATTGGTAAAGGCGTCGATCCGGCGCTGATTAAAGCCGCCGGTCAGGTAGTAACCCTGCAGGCCGTTCTCTAAGCTGTAAATAATCTCGGACGCGGCCTGCATTGCACCCCCTTTACCGGTGTAGTGGCGACAGTTACCAAAACCCTGCACAGCACCGGTCTGGTTATCACAACCGGGCTCGCCACCGCCGAGAAAGCCAAATCCGCTATCGCCTGTGCCATTGCCAAACGTCTGGTTCAAGCTGGCGACAAATGTAAAGTCTTCGTTATCATCCGCGACCGATAACGATTTAACAAACTTAGGAATGGGGTTGGCCCACCAGGGGAAGCGGATATCTCGCCCGGTCGGATCGTCGTAAACATCAAAGATACTGCGGTCGCGGCCGCTGGCCAACTGGCCGGTAAAAATATCCCAGGTTTTCCAGTACCAACCATCATTGGGACGCTTGGCGCGCCACGTTAAGCGCGAATCCACAGTGATCGCATCAAAGGTAATCATATAGTCGTAGGAATCCATGCCTTCGCTGATATCCACTTCGAGGTTGCGCTCCATTTCGTCCGCATAGAAGGGATTGCTCATAATGGCGTTATACACATCAGGGCGCGTTAGGGTATAGATCAGCTGCGCCGCTTCTACCCACTCAAACGCATTGATATCCACATATTCACCGGCGGCGTTGGTTTTGCGCGCCCCTTTAAAACCATCAATATAGGGTGGAATATTGGAGCCATTCACGTTGGCGCCTTCGACGTTACCGTGCAGCACTCGCTCCCAAACGGCCCAAGCGTGGTCATCGTCGCGCACGGTTTCGTTGGTGAAGTTGTACCTGCGGCGCTGAATGGATTCATCGACCACCTCGCCTTTGTAGTTCACTTTAGGCTCTTGGGTAAAAGCCAAATCATCATCCGAGCCACCGAAGAAGATCTCTTCAACACCTTGGTTGTAACCCCAGTAGTCGCGAATATCGAACTTATAAAGAATGCCCATGCCGTTTACGTCTTCTGGGTTCACCAATTCGGGGGCCCAGCGAGCAACGGAATTCAACGCCTTCGATAAGCCCACGCGCACGATATCCAACTCGTCGGCGGTTAGGCCTTCGTTGTGGAGCTCGTGCATTGAGGTGTATACCGTGTATTTAAGCTCGTCAGCAGACAGCGTCGCTTTGTCGGCAGCAATCCACTGCTCCATTTGGCTTTCGCTAATCATGGTACCTGCGGGCACACCTCGTGGGGTTTCGGGCAACATGTGCTCGATTCTATCTTTCCATGCTGTCACTGCCGCTAGCATGTCGCGGCCCGCACTGGCGCAACTTGCGCCGCTGGGGCACTGGTGGCGGTCAATCTCCATGCGAACCACAAACTTCGAATTGCGTGGGTCTTTAAAATTTACCCGCGTTAGCGCGTATTCATGCGCCAAGTTCACATCGCTATCGGTATGCATTGGCGCTTGGTTGCCGCCCAGTTCCGGGGCTACCGCCGAGTTGTGGCACGAACCACAGCCCGAATCGCGCAAGTGGGGGTAGAGCGTTTGTTCAAACGCCGCTAATGACACCGAGCGGTCAAAACCCACGCTTTCGTCAAGGCCGCCGGGCTCGTAGTTAACGCCGCCGCGACCATTGGGCAACACTTTGTAACCTAGCCCCGTAGATGCGCCATTATCACCCAAAGAACTGGATGAACCCGTGCCGGTCGGCTCTGAGCTCGCACTTGTGCTCCCTTTAAAGGACCACAAGTAGGCGGCGGTATTATCTGCACAATCCGCTTGGCACAACGAAGGGCTAGTGGACGGCATAGCACCACTAATATAAGACGCCAACGCTTGCACGCTGGCCCCCCGATTCATGGTCACAGCATTGAACGGCACAAGGCCGCCAAACGTGCCATCGCCATTGTCGGTGTGACAGCTGGCGCAGTCTCCACCCGCTGCAAAAGCGGCTGCACCGACGCCGACATCACCAAAACTTGGTGCCGAGGACGAACTAATACTGGGCGTGGAACTTGGCACAGCGCTGGACACGGAACTCGATGAGGGTGGCGCAGCTTCGCTCGAGCTGGTCGCCAAACTTGAGCTGGATGGCGCCGTTTCGCCAGTACAGGCAGAAAGCATCAACGCCAATAATGCCCCCCCACTGTAATACAGTAATTTTTGTTTCTTCGATGATGCCGTCATGGAACATACCCCTACAGTTTGTTAACCGGTTGCGATCAAAACGCGTGAATTTTTATGGTTTCTCGAAGCTAAAATTCGGTGGTTCCCGTTGTCTTTTAGCCAGGTGAAAAATGAGCTTGTGCTATCACACGCGTTGAAAAGTATCACGGTGTCAACAAGGATTAATTCACGCGGTAGGGGTCAAAAATTGAACGGTGTCATAGAACGAAAGGAATTATCTAAAAGGGTTAATAAATGCACACTTTATGGCTTTTTTAGTGCCACTCAAAATAGAAATTTCTGCATAAAAAGTAACATTTTTAATACATATGAACATTTATTGACATATAGGGCATATATTTACAGTCGTGGTTAACGCTAAAGCAAGCCAAAAAAAAGCGGGCAAAAGCCCGCTTTTTCACATAGTACGCTGCGCCTACAGGCTACTTTTTGATCACTTTTTCTTCAGTGCTTGTTCGAATAAAGCAGCCATAGTGCCCTGCTGAATATTGTCTTTAAACGTTTGCTTTGGCTGGCCGGAGCGAGCGGCTCGAGCGCCATTGTTGCGACTGTTGCCACCGCCACCTGCACCACTGGTTTTCTCCCCGGGCGTATCATCCAAGCGCATACTTAAGGCCACCCGCTTGCGTTGAATGTCAACCTCCATCACCTTCACTTTAACGATATCTCCGGCCTTAACGACCGAGTGCGGGTCTTTTACAAAGGTATGACTTAACGCCGAGATATGCACCAATCCGTCTTGATGTACGCCGACATCAACAAAGGCGCCAAAGTTGGTCACATTGGTAACCGTGCCCTCTAAGGTCATACCTAGTTCGAGATCGCTGATTTTTTCGATACCCTCTTTGAACTGGGCGGTTTTGAACTCGGGGCGCGGGTCTCGTCCGGGCTTTTCCAGCTCTTTGATAATGTCGGTTACCGTTGGTAAACCGAACTGTTCGGTGGTGTACTCACTGGGCTTTAAGCCGCGAACAAAACCACTGTCACCGACTAAGCTTTTGATATCGCGGCTATTTTTTTGCGCGATATGTTCGACCACCTGGTAGGATTCTGGGTGGACCGCCGAGGCATCTAGCGGGTTCTCGCCGTTGGCAATGCGCAAAAAGCCCGCCGCTTGCTCAAAGGCTTTGGGCCCTAAACGGGCCACCTTTAACAGCTGTTTGCGGTTTTTCAGCGGGCCGTTTTCGTTGCGAAAATCAACAATATTGTTGGCAATTGTGGTGTTTAGACCAGCAACGCGCGCCAGCAGCGGTGCCGATGCGGTATTCACCTCAACACCCACGCCATTGACACAATCTTCTACCACCGCATCCAGCGATTTCGCCAAGCGGGTTTGAGAGACGTCGTGCTGGTATTGGCCAACCCCAATGGATTTAGGGTCGATTTTAACCAACTCTGCCAAAGGGTCTTGCAAGCGGCGGGCAATGGAGATAGCACCGCGGATGGTCACGTCAAGGTCGGGGAATTCTTTGGCGGCAAATTCACTGGCCGAATACACCGATGCGCCCGCCTCGTTAACCATTACCTTTTGAATAACCAGTTCGGGGTGCTGCTTTAAAAAGTCGCCCACAAACTTATCGGTTTCGCGGCTCGCCGTGCCATTGCCGATCGCAATCAGGTTAACCTTGTGTTTTTTGCACATTTGCAGCAACACCGCTTCGGCTTCTGCAATGCGTTTTTGCGGCGGCGTTGGGAAGATGGCGCCGTGATCCAACACCTGCCCAGTGGCATCAACAACGGCCATTTTGACGCCGGTGCGCAAGCCTGGGTCAAGACCAATCGTCGCCTTTTGCCCGGCGGGGGCCGCCAGTAATAGGTCTTTTAAGTTGCGCGCAAATACATCAATCGCGCCTTGCTCAGCACGCTCGCGTAAATCACCAAGCAAGTCCGTTTCCAAGTGGGTAAGAATTTTTACCCGCCAACTCCAGCGCACCACTTCGGCCAGCCACTTATCGGCGGGCCGGTCTTTGTTTTCGATATTGTTGTGCTTGGCAATCATCACCTCACAGGGGTGCATTTGCCCGGGTTCGAGGTCGGTCTCCAGCGTAAAGGCCATATTTAAAATGCCTTCGTTGCGACCGCGAAACATAGCCAGCGCGCGGTGGCTGGGCATGGTTTTAAACGCTTCTTTGTGCTCGAAATAATCGCGAAACTTCTCGCCCTCAGCCTCTTTACCCGCGACGACACTAGCGGCTAGGTAGCCTTCACTGCGCATAAAGCTGCGCGTTTTTTCAAGCAGCTTGGCATCCTCGCTAAATTGTTCCATCAAGATTTGCTTGGCACCATCGAGCGCATCTTTGCTGGATTCAATTTTGTGCTCGCTATTTATGAACTGGCTGGCGAGGGTTTCGGGGTCGAGGTTGGGGTCGGCCAAAAGCTGCTCGGCTAAGGGTGCCAGCCCGGCTTCGCGCGCAATTTGCGCTTTGGTGCGACGCTTAGGTTTATAGGGCAAATACAGGTCTTCGAGGGTGGTTTTGGTATCCGCCGAGCGAATAGCCCCTTCTAATTCAGGTGTGAGTTTTTCTTGCTCCGCAATGGACTTTAAAATCGTATCGCGCCGGTCTTCAAGTTCGCGCAGGTAAGTAAGGCGCTCTTCGAGACTGCGCAGCTGCGTATCATCTAGCCCGCCGGTGACTTCTTTCCGGTAGCGGGAAATGAAAGGCACGGTGGCTCCTTCATCTAACAGGCCTACGGCAGCTTCAACTTGGTGAAGGCCAGCGTTGAGTTCATTGGCAATTTTCGCGTAGATTGTATTGGTCATAGCAGCTCTGTCGGTTCTTTTTGTGGCAGGCATTATGCGTAAAGAGCCGGCGGGCAACAACTACCGATAACAGATGGCGTACAAGCCACTCTTCGACGCTTAAAATTTGAGCGCTAGTGATTTTGCGACGATATACGCGCAATTTACTCACCGGTTGCGCTAAACTTTGCCCACAAAACAAAAACGACTGACCATCATGCGCGCTCAATCTCTTTCGCTATGCTTTGCTTTGTTGCTGGCCACTACCTCGCCTGCCGGCTGGACTGACGACGTGCCCACCAATACCATCATTGGTTCAAGCGGCAAACGCATGAAGGTCTCTAACCAAACCAGCCCAAGCGCGCATAAACAGAAAATCAAAGTTTATAAGTATTCCAACGAGGGCACCGCCTCTTTTTCCGACCGACCGCCGACCGGGCAAACCTACGAAGTACTCAGCTACAAGTGCTTTGCCTGCAATGTGAACTCCACCATCGACTGGTATAGCATCCGTTTATACCCCGAAAAGTACGCCGACGTGATTGAGCAAACATCTCAGCAGTACGGCGTTGATCCCGCACTCGTGCGCGCAGTTATTCACGCCGAATCGGCCTTTCGGCCGGGCGTTAAAAGCCACAAAGGTGCGGTCGGTCTAATGCAGTTAATGCCCGGCACCGCCAGCGACTTAGGGGTTACCGACCGCTACAACCCTTACCAGAATATTGATGGCGGCGTTAAATACCTTGCGCAACTATTGGTGCAATTTAACGGTGATACCCAACTTGCTACCGCAGCCTACAATGCGGGACCGGGCGCGGTTCGCCGACACCAAGGCATACCACCTTATGCGGAAACACAAGCCTACGTAGAGCGCGTTGCCATCTTGGCCGAGCGCTACCGCGGCTAAGTGTGGCTTATTTTCCTGAAACGTCATCCGTGGCGTTTCGCAGCAAATCAAGAGCGTCTACTAGCTTACAAAACTTAACGTTTGCGCACCGGCTTATGTCGGCACGCTCTCAAGAAGCAACACAAATTCGCAAGTCAGCAAACGTACCTGAGTGTTTATTCAATAGGCAAAAAAAACCCTGTACCAAAAACACGAGGGAGGTAATAACCGGTACAGGGCGCGATAGATCGCTAAAGAATTACAATACTTCGAAGGGAGAGTCGTATTGTTGGGCTGGACAATGTTTCGTCCAAAAAGGCGCTGCCAACGCTTAGTCAACCGGGCCCTACCTGCAAATGGTAGGGTACAGATGCTAAGCCAGCATCCGCGCTAAACCTGAGCGAGCTCAGAGTTTGGCGCGCTTAGAGCTCTTGCTCTAAGCTGCGGTAAAGTTCGACGTACAACTGATTGATGACTTGAGAGTTCATTGCCTCAGTGACACCGGTAATTTTTTTGTGCTGCGCAGCGGTAACAGGCAGATTAACGGGGCCCAAAGCCCATTCAGAATTGTCGGCGCCTGTTTCCAAAGCTGCGTACGCCAGGGTTGCTGGCTCAGCGACTTGTGGATTATTGGCACCAACCTCGCCAGCTAAAACGCCTTTAGACGCTAAAGCAGCTAGCAAAACTACAGCAAGCTTGTTCATAAAATATCCTCGCATGTTCAGGTTGATACCTCCACTCGGGTGAAATGTTCCGAATGACGGTGTGAAGTGTTACTTCACGTAACTAAAGGTAACATATATCTGAGCGCGCGCAAGTATTTTATGTAAACTTTTTGTTAAATTGACAATAACCGACGAATGGCACGTAAAATGGGGCCTACGGAGACTTTTCACTAGTACATTTTTAGCATTTTCACCAGTACATCAGCGATATCCACGCAGTGTTACTGGCACACAGTGTTACCTTTTGGCAAAGAAACACCCCAGTGGCGCACCAAACCTCTTTTGGGTAACAATAGGACGAATTGCGGTTACCGAGCAAAATC
>DATBNJ010000242.1:0-3647 GCA_036554385.1 Marinagarivorans sp.
TGCGCGATAACATAGGCGGCGAGCCTTTGGCCGAGCCCAATGTCTTGACGTTTAAAGCGGGCAGGCGCAAGGTCAGTTGGGCGAATAACTGCTTAGCGATTGGTTTATCTTCTGGGTTTCTCGAGCCTCTCGAGTCGACCAGTATTTACCTAATTCAAATTGCGATTATGAAGTTTATCGATTTGCTTCCGGCATCTAAGAATGCCGCGCCCCAGCGCGATGAGTTTAATCGTCAAATGTCGGTTGAGTACGAGCGCATTCGAGACTTTCTTATTTTGCACTACCACGTCACTCGGCGAGAGGACACAGAGTTTTGGCGTTATTGCAAAAACATGGCGATTCCCAATAGCTTGGCGAGCAAAATGGCTGCCTTTAAGGAGCAGGCCTACGTTGTGTGCTATGAGCAAGGGTTGTTTTTAGAGCCGAGCTGGGTTGCGGTCTATCTCGGGCAAGGCATGAGGCCACAAAGCTACCATCGCGGTGCCGATCAGCTCAGCGGACAAGATATGGAGCGCTTATTTCAGTCGGTTGCACGGGAAGTGTCATCGGCGGCAGCCACCATGCCGATTCACAGCGATATTGTTGCGCGCCATTGTGGTAGTGCCCCGAATGATGTGTGGCCTAAAGCTGCGATGAGTCTCTATGGAGTTTTCTCGTAATGAAGCCAGCAAACAATCCCAAAATCGTTATTGTTGGCTCCGGCGTTGACTTGCTGCAAAGCGCCTTAGCCGCTGCAAAATCGTTTTCGTATGCCAACCCCTCCATTATTGCAGTTGAGGTTGATGGGCCCGAGGGCCCAGAGGTTGGGGCGAGCTTCAGTGATATGGCGAGCTTCCATAATCTGCTGGGTATCAGTGAGGGGGCTTTTATTAAAGGCTCGCTTGCGGGGCTGAATTTTGGTACCGAGTTATGCCTAGATGGGCAATCGCCAGGCTTTGTGTTTTCGGATGGGCCTTATGGTTTTATTATCGAGGGGCTCGGTTTTCATGAGTTATTCGGCAAGGTTCGCGGAGAACGGCCGGCGGTGCGCTACGATGACTATTGTTTAAGTGCGTCGCTGGCGAAGGCCAACCGCGTTGCGCCGAGGTCGACAAAGGCGAAATCGATATTTAGCACCGTTAGATATGGTTATCTATTTCTGCGCCAGCGTTATTACGGGTATCTTAATGCGCTGCTGCAGGGGCACGGTGTGAGCATCGTGCGAGCCAATTCCCTAACGGTAGAGCACGTCACGACACCGAGTGATTCAGCGCCTTCTGAGCTGGGTAAACACCAGATCTCCCGAGTGGTGATAAATGGTGAGCAAGCGCTGACGGCAGATTTGTATATCGACTGCTCTCAGTCACGCGCGCTTGCGGCTAATCAGCTTGATGCGCACAAACTTGAATTCGTTGAGCCTCGCTTTTTAGCCCCTTATCGCATCCATACGCACAACGAAAAGTGTGAAAAAACTACCAAACGGGCGAGTGCTCGCCTTATGTTCACTCGAGATGGCTGGGATCAGCAGGTAGCTCATTTGGATTGTCAGTCGACAACGTCTTACCAGTTTTTGTGGCAAGGCGAGTTTTCGCGTGAGAGCAATAGCAGCGATTACCACATGCCGGCGATGATGACACAGGCATGGTCGGGTAACTGCGTTGCCTTGGGGGCCGCCTGCGCCGATATTCCTAACCCTTTACCGGGCCCTTACCACCTGCTTCAAAGCCAGCTGTTGCTGTTGTTTGATGTTTGGACGGGCGGCCAGTTATTGGACTCAGCGCGCGCGGTGTTTAATGACTTTACGGCTCAGCTTTGTCGCCACAATATCGATATTGCGAACTGGTTGCTGCACCGCCATGCACAGCGGCCTGAGTCGTTCGAACTCACGCCTGCAAACCGAGACCGATTGCAGTTATTTGAGGCATCGGGCGCCGTGCGACCAGTAGAGAATGCGGTGATAGCCGCTGACCACTGGGCTGCACTGCTGTTGGCGTCGGGCTACCGGCAACACGGCGAGAGCCTAAAAAGTGCTTCGATAGGGCGCGATGTTGCGTTGGCGCAACTCGATAAATTGCGAGAGCTCCTAGCGAAAGCCACAGAGGCTGCCGAACCCTATGAAAAGTGGCTGGCGACAAACTTAAATGCCTGAAAATAGGGCGCCGAGGTGAGCTAAGTTAAAAAAGTGTTAAATTATTACTAAAAATAAGCTCGTTGAGTGGTAGCGCCTTGGTTACCGCCCCCCTCAGACTAGATGTATTAGACACTTATTAAAAAGTGGTCCATGGCAGTTAACAAAAGGTTCTTTCTCTAACTCGGGTGCGCATCAAATTGCGCCGCTAACTGGGTGTTCAGTGAGGGCGACAATAATAAATGTTGAATCTGATGCCTTTAGCAATAAATAACCGGTAATAGTCGCTTAAACCACTTATTCGTGGTTTAAATTCAACGCGATTTATTGGGAATATTTTAACTTTACAACTACACTTTCGCTTTGCACAAAGTGTTTTGCACCAGTTGATAGCAAAAAATAAACTATAAAATAGACATCTCCTTGGAGTCAGTATGCATAACTCAAAACTTCCTTTGGGCCGCGCCTTGTTATCGGGCGTCATAGTCGCTGGCCTAACAGCCTGCGGTGATGGTGGGTCTACCACGCAATCGTTCAATCTTTCTCCAAGCCCACTACCGACCAATGTGGTCGACAATGGCAGCTTGGAAAGCAGCGATACTGAGTTCTTGGGCTTTGGTTGGGACGCCTATACATCGGACGGTAGCGATGCGGAGGCGACATTTGCCGTAACTAGCGCTGAAAAATATCGCGGCAATAATGCGTTTATGGCGTCGATTACTGCAATCGGTGAGCAGCCCTACGATATCGAGGGCGGGCCGATTAATGTTCCTGTGGTAGCCGGTGAAACTTATGCCTTGGTCGCTTGGGCAAAGGGTACCGCTGGTTCAATGGCCAACTTCACAGCCTCACTAGGGCAGGATCCTTGGACAACATTTGGCAATTTGGAGGTGTCTTTTACGGGAGAGTGGGAGCAGGTAGCCTTTACGTTCACATTGCCCGAGGATCTTGAAGTCAGCACGATCAGGCTTCCTGTGCAAATGAACTACGAAGGCAACGTGGGTGCGGAAATTTATCTTGATGATATGCAGCTGATTCCGACTGATCCGCCACCGCCGCCACCAGAAGGAAGAGTTGATTTGGTGATAAATGGCGGACTTGAAGCCAATGATACTACCGCTGAAAACTGGGGTTCCAATGCGGATGGCACAAACGCAGCTGGTACGACATTTAGTGTGGATCAAACTGATCCTTATGAAGGCAATAACGCTTTTAAAGTCTCATTCGGTACCGTGCTTGCCGAAGCAAATCTTTGGAATGTAGAAGCCGGCCCAACTGGCGTCCCTGTTGCTGAAGGCCAGACCTACACTTACTCAGCTTGGGTTAAAGGCTCGGCTGGCAGCAAGGCCACATTTCTTGTCCAGCATCCGAGCAATTATTACACTTTTGCAAGCCAGGAAGTCGATGTAACTAATGAGTGGCAACAGGTTGCTTTTGAGGTGACGATTGTTAATGAAGGGTCGGATGATGTTAATGAAGTGGTTCGCCTTTATGCACATATGGGCTATCAGGAGAACTCTGGTGCTGAAATTTTCATTGA
>DATBNJ010000062.1:0-1767 GCA_036554385.1 Marinagarivorans sp.
GGGCAGCTGAGCCTAACTTACGGGTCGCGATACTATCGTTTGCCGTCTGAATTAAACCTGAACGAGTCAGTTCACGCTATTGCGTCGACCAGCCGACCCTAAAATGGGTTGAGCACTTTCTTCGCAGGGCATTTTACATGCCAACCGGGCGCTTAGGCCATTCATAATAGATATGTAACCGGCTTTAGCGACGATCTGGCCGATTGCGCCGCATTTTTAACCCTACTGATTATCTTTATTGGTATTTTCACTACAGGTTAACAACCTTACCTACGGCCTTTGCCCACAGCTATAGCTATAACTACTGCCGTGGGCTATCGAGCCTTTACCTGTCGCCTGACCACAAGCGTACGCCCGCCGCAACGCGGGGAACAGCGTCCATGCAACGATTTAACGAGCGCAGCTTGCCGGTCGCGTGTTAGTCAGCTTGACGGCGCAAGAATGCGGGAATATCCAAATATTCCATATCGCGCGCTTTTTCATCCAACTTTGGTGCAGCACTGGAGTTCTGATTGCGCATAACCGTTGGTTTGTCGAGCACCGCGTAGTTCAAACCACCATCGGCATGACGTGTATTATCGACGACTTTTTCGGGTTTTGCCGGCGTTTGCGCTTCAGCTTGCACCGCACCTAAGCCTGTTGCCACCACGGTGACTTTCAAGGTATCGGCCATTTCCGGGTCAATTACAGTACCCACAACCACGGTGGCATCGCCTGAAGCAAATTCTTCGATCGTGTCGCCAACTTCGTTGAATTCACCCAAAGACAAGTCCATCCCGGCGGTAATATTCACCAAGATGCCGCGCGCGCCATGAAGGTTCACATCCTCAAGTAATGGGCTGCGGATTGCAGCTTCTGCCGCTTCGCGAGCACGGTTTTCACCTTTGCCAGAACCGCTTCCCATCATGGCCATGCCCATTTCGCTCATCACAGTGCGCACGTCAGCAAAGTCAACATTGATCATACCGGGGCGGATAATGAGATCGGCAATGCCTTGCACCGCACCTAACAATACGTCATTGGCGGCCTTAAAGGCATCGATAAGACTGGTGGTCTTACCCAAAACCGTAAGAAGCTTTTCATTGGGAATAGTAATCAAAGAGTCAACGCGATCCTTTAATTGTTTGATGCCTTCATCGGCGATCGCCATGCGCTTGCGACCCTCAAATGGGAAGGGGCGCGTCACAACAGCTACCGTTAGTATGCCCAGTTCGCGCGCAACCTCGGCTACGACAGGAGCAGCACCGGTACCCGTACCGCCGCCCATACCGGCCGTGATGAAGACCATATCAGCACCTTGCAACGTTTCAGCAATGCGCTCGCGGTCTTCCATCGCCGCTTCGCGACCTACATTGGGATTGGCGCCAGCGCCTAAACCTTTTGTCAGGTGGCCACCCAACTGCAATACCGTTTGCGCGCTGACATCTTTAAGTGCCTGAGCATCAGTATTGGCGCAGATAAAATCAACGCCTTCAACTTGCTGCTCAATCATGTGACGCACGGCGTTACCGCCACCGCCACCTACACCAACGACTTTAATAACCGCATTTTGCGGAATGTTATCTACTAGCTCAAACATGGTTTTCCCCTTTCGTTCCCCTGCTTAAAAAATGTTCATGCCTGCGGAAAGCCTGCTGCCGCCCGGCACGCCTGTGTTCGTAACGGCGCTATAAATGCCGCTGCATCCAATTTCTAATTCGCCCCCACGTATTTTCGTTGGGTTCAAATGCTTCCGCGCCTTGGCCGCCTTGCTGCTTCAATCCGTAG
>DATBNJ010000274.1:0-2916 GCA_036554385.1 Marinagarivorans sp.
TCAATCGTTATTTTGGGGTTAAGCATGAAACATCCCTGACCTTGCTGTCACGCTACTTATAACATTAATGCTTGCGAGGCAATAAGCCACTTACTTAACGCTAATTGGCGTACTATGTCCGCTAGCGTACATATAACATCATCTCGAGGCGGTATCCTGTCGGTAGCGCATCTACCTAACGCGAATACAATCATCGGATTAACAATGCCTGCAACTTTAAAAACCATTCCCAATGCACGACAAAATAACCTCATAGCCTCCTTACCCGAGGAAGTACAGCAACGCCTACTGCCCAATCTGGAGCCTGTTTTTCTTCCGCTCGGGACGGTATTGTACGAATCTGGAGATACCTTACGTCACGCCTATTTCCCGACCGACTGCATTGTCTCCTTACTCTATGTAATGGAAAGTGGCGCCTCGGCTGAAATATCAGTGGTCGGTTACGAAGGCATTATCGGTACGGCTTTGTTTATGGGCGGTGAAAGCACACCCAGCCGAGCCATTGTGCAAAGCGCAGGCAACGCTTATAGGCTGCCCAAAAAATATTTTCAAGCCGAGTTTAGCCGACATAGCGAAATGTTGATGTTATTACTTCGCTACACTCAAGCGCTTATTACCCAAATGGCACAAACTGCGGTTTGCAATCGCCACCACTCGATCGACCAGCAGTTGTGTCGCTGGCTATTATTATCACTCGACCGACTTCACTCCAACAATCTGGTAATGACTCAGGAACTTATCGCCAATATGCTCGGGGTTCGCCGTGAAGGGGTTACCGAGGCGGCCGGCAAACTACAAAAACTCGGGGTAATAGACTACCACCGAGGACACATCACGGTACTCAATCGCGTTAAACTTGAGACTCTCACCTGTGAATGCTATGCCGTAGTCAAAAAAGAAACGGATAGATTATTACCTTGGTGTCATCAGCCTGAATAACGCGGCTTGTCATAAATAGCGGGCCGCTCTGCTATTTAACCTTTCCATCCTGTTCTGAGCCATGATGGGGTTGTTTTGTCGACTACCTATTAGCGTAGGAGATTCAGTGATGGTATCCGGGACCCTCAACGCCTGGACGGCGTTGTGGGAGCCTACAGGGAGTATTTACGGCGATCCCGGATACCATCGGTGGAGCTCTGAAGCGGCCCCTATAAAAGTGACATAATCCGATTAACCGGGTGAGCAGTTACGTGAATCCTAAAGTGGCGATAGCCTTAGCGAGCATTTCTCGCGAACGATAAGCCACCGCTTTGCATCGCCTCCCGACCCTCGATGCGGCGGCCGAGAGCACTATCACAATCGATGGTACTTGGGTACAATTGTTCTGGTCTAATAATCTCGGAATGTTATTATGCAGTGAAGCCGATATCGGCGCCTCGGCAGATGAGCATCAAGGCAGTCTGCTTAGGCTGAGAGCCGCCTTGCAACTCTATCTAGCCAATGTATTACCAAACTTGTCGAACAAAATGCTCATTTTTAAGTCTAATGCCGCCCGTCGTTCAATCGTGCCGTTTTTCATGCGTTACTCTAGCACCAAGAGCGTTAGGTACAGGCAATAATGCCCTATCAAGCTTTGGCCACTATGAATCTCTTAAAAAAATTCCCTGCTTTTCGTTTTACTCTACTCAATTGCACGCTCTTTATTGCGAGCCCACACCTACTGGCGCAAGAGCCAACTATAGACGAACAATCCTTTGAGCAATGCCGCATCAACCTTCGCCAAGACGCCGAAAAACAAGGTTTCTCTAACTTTATTGTTAACGATGTGATCAGCGATCTAAAGCCCTTAGCGCGCGTTATCAAGGCGGACCGCAGCCAGCCCGAGTTTACCGAAAGTTTTGCAGGATATGTCAATAAACGCGTTAACGCGTTTCGTATCGACAAAGGCAAGCAGATGCTAGCAGAGCACGGAGACTTGCTAAGCCGGTTAAGTCGCGAATACGGGGTGCCGGCGCGTTACATTGTGGCCTTTTGGGGTTTGGAAACAAACTTTGGCGGATATAAAGGCAAAATTGAAACTTTAAATGCCCTCGCAAGCCTAGCCTGTGATGCCCGCCGCAGCCGGTACTTTACCCAAGAGCTTTTTAATCTCTTTACCCTGTTGGATGAGCGGCGCGTGCAACGCGAGCAACTTATCGGGTCTTGGGCTGGCGCTATAGGCCACATGCAGTTTATGCCTTCCACCTTAAAAGCCTATGGCGTAGATGGCGATGGCGATGGCAAATTAAATGTATGGGATAGCCTGCCCGATGCACTCACATCGGCGGCAAACTATTTGCAAAAAATGGGCTGGAATACCGGAGAGATCTGGGGCCGACGCGTCGAATTGCCGGCGAACTTTGATTTTTCGGCAGTCGCCTTTGATACCCCCTACCCGCTTAGCCACTTTAAAAAGCTCGGTGTGACCAAGCGCTATCAACGGCCCTTACCGGATTATGACACCCAAGCAGAGCTAATTTTGCCGGCAGGCCACCTGGGGCCCGCATTTTTGGTATACGACAACTTTTCGATCATCATGAAATGGAATTATTCGCAAAATTACGCGCTGGCCGTAGGCATGCTCGCAGATCGGCTTATTAATATTTCCCACGGCCTCGACGAAGCCGTGCCCGAGCGTAACTTTTTTACCAACGAAAACCTTAAAACCTTACAACAAGCGTTGTTGGAAAAAGGCTTCGAGATCGGCAAGCCCGATGGTATTTGGGGGCCAAAAACTCGCGACGCCGTGCAGCGGTTTCAGTTACAAAATGCACTCGTCGCCGATGGCTTTCCCAACCGCGAAGTGTTTGGCAAACTTAATGTTCCGCTGGGAGATAACTAAAGAGCACCGATTACGTTCACCCCTAAAGGGCGCTTCTAAAAATAGTAATTTTTTTGTGAGAGTAAGGAAGTACCGCCCGGAGAACCGCAGTTTAA
>DATBNJ010000305.1:0-2524 GCA_036554385.1 Marinagarivorans sp.
CGCAAGCTTGTGCCATAGCTTCAAGAATAAGCACGCCAGGGAACACGGGATAGTCTGGGAAATGACCTTGAAAAATACCTTCATTAATGGTGATATTTTTATAGGCAACCACAGATTCGCCTTCGGTGAGTTCTGTGATGCGATCAATTAACAAAAAAGGATAACGGTGCGGTAAATATTTGCGAATTTCATTCACGTCCATCATACAGGACACTCCCCAAGAGCAAGCTTGCTAAAAACCGAATAGCCACTCGAACGCACTACCCGCCTCATAGGCAGGTAACTCGTAAATAGACATTCGGTTTATGTGTTGTTTTACTGCTGGTCTTCCAGCTTTTTAATGCGACCCACCCACTCGTCGAGCTGGCTAATTCGCACCATATTACGGCGCCAACTACGAACATCTTGCATAGGCGAGCCAGACGCGTAGTGACCCGCTTCCGATATGGATTTAGTCACCACCGTACCGCCATTAAAGTGCACGTTATCGGCAATTTTTAGGTGGCCATTAATAGCGACAAAGCCGCCCATTGTACAGCCAGAGCCTATCTCTGTGCTACCAGCAATACCAACGCAACCGGCGATCGCAGTGCGCTTGCCAATAGTCACGTTGTGGGCAATATGAACGAGGTTATCAATAATCACACCCTCGCCAATAACCGTGTCATTGATGGCACCGCGGTCAATCGCGCAATTTGCACCAATTTCAACACTATCGCCCACCACCACTCGGCCGAGCTGCTGGATCTTCACCCAGCCCTCTTCGCGCGATGGCGCATAGCCAAAGCCGTCAGAACCGATAGTCGTGCCGCTATGAATTTTTACGCCGTCGCCAAGTACACAGTGGTGCGCAATAGTCGCGTTGGCATGGAGCAAGCAGTCTCGACCCACAACTGCATTTGGTCCCACAACGGCGCCAGCACACAACTCGGTGTTATCGCCAATCTCGGCTCCGGCCTCGACCACACAACCCGCCGCGATGCGTACATTGGCTCCCAACTTGGCGGACGGGTCAATGCTTGCATTGGGGTGAATCGCCTCTGGCGTTTTGGGGCGGTTATCAAATATTAACGTGAGCTTGGCGTAGGCCAAATAGGGATCAGCAACAATAAGCTGGTTTTTTACCGCCGCATCGTCAAGCACAGAAGTCAATAAAACGGCACTCGCCGATGAGGTCTCGAGCTGGGGCAAATATTTTTTATTCGCAATAAAAGTAATTTGCCCTGCGCCAGCGTTGGCCGTATCGCCAATGCCCGAAATGAGGCAAGCACCATCACCATGCAACTGGGCATCCAATAGCGTTGCTAAATCAGACAGGCGGTAACTCGATGGCATCGTTATGCTCCTAAAGAATAAGCGGCTAACTTAGATAGCGCTTATTTGGCTTTGTTTAAACGATCGGTGATATCCATCGTAATATCGGCGGCGGGTTTAGCTATCACCGCGGCTTGCGAGTGCAGAATTAAATCAATGTCTTTTTCTTCCATATAGGCCTTTAGAATCGGCTCTAACTTAGCTTCGGCCTCTTGCATTAGCTGCATAACGGCGGCATTTTGCTCAGATTGCGCCTTTTTCTGTGCCAATTGAAAGTCTTCGCTTAAGTAGCCCATTTTCTTTTTGTGTTCGGCCTGCTGGTCTGAGCTCCAAGTCATGCCGTTCTTTTCAGCTTCTTTTTGCAGCGCCATCATTTCAGCGCGCAAGTTTTCAATTTTGGCCACCAATGCGGCAAAGTCTTTGTCAGCTTTGAGTTCAGCATCGCGCTGCTTAGCAGCCTCAGTGCCCAAAATTGCCGCTTGCGGATTAAAGATTACGGTTTTCCCTGCAAAGGCAAGGGGTGCTGCTAGCGTCAAAAAAGCAGCTGCTAATAGAGTTTTAAGCTTCATAGTGACACCCTTATTATGGTTAATACTGCGCGAGCCCGTTTGCCCGCCCAGTGAAGTATAAATTTAGAAACCTGAACCAAAGGAAAACTGGAAGGTTTCGCGTTGCTTGTATTCGAAGTCGTTGTACTGAAACGGCTTGGCGACACTAAACGTGAGGGGCCCCATGGGTGATATCCACGTCATGCCCAAACCATAAGACGCCGCCAGTCGGTCGAAGCCAAAGCCGAAGCAATTCGCTTGATAACGTCCACACTCTGTATCAAAGACGTTACCGGCATCGACAAATGCAGCCAACTGCATCGAGCGCTGATCGTCGATAAAGGGCACAGGGAAAATCAATTCCGACGACATCTCTACGCTGACGTTCCCGCCAATGGAGCGCACGTTGAAGCCTAAATCCGGCACGGTTAAACGCAGCTTGCCAGCTTCGCACTCGCGAATAGCGCGCGTCGATATATCGCGACGGTCGTCAGTGCACAATACCAACGCTTCACCGCGCCCATCGATCGAGTCGGGAATGCCATCGCCGTTTGTATCAAGCGCTATGAAGTCAGACGATGTGGTGTCGTACTGAACCAAAGGCGTCTGGCGAGGCCCCAAAGAGTTGACCTCAAAGCCACGCACCGAGCCAAAGCCGCCGC
>DATBNJ010000332.1:0-4167 GCA_036554385.1 Marinagarivorans sp.
TTCAAGCGCATCCTCAAGAACAGCGACCGTATCGGCATCTGGCTCTGAGTTGCGATCTTTCAGCTTCTTGGTTTCCACGGTAGCAGCTTCGTCGGGTACGGGACCGACAATGGGTAAATAGTCGCGCGTTGCGCCTCGAAACGATACGCGGCCCTGAATATTGTGCAGTGGCGGCAGTTCCTTGGGCGCGCTCAGCTCACTGATCATGGCGATATTCTTCTGGTTGTCGGCTTCTTGCACGGCGCTGTCTTTACGGCCTAAATCGAATGTCGCACCAAAACACAGCTGGGGCGGTCCTTCCGCTAACGTGACCGGCGGCGCAATGTAGCCCTCACCACACAAACAGGTCGCCAAGGGAAAGTCCGTCGGCTGTGCCAGATCCGCAAAGGTCATTTGACCGCGAATTGCCTTAATGGGCGTGCTGCGCGTTTGTGAAAACTCGGTGGCCGCATAGGCGTTGGCAACTACCACTATGTCCGCCGTGAAGCTATCTGAGCGACTGTCTTGCTGGCCATCACTCTGCGACATCGTGATGGATAACTGCCATGTGCCGTCATTTTTTTGATCAAGGGCGGTAACCGGTGTGTTCTCGTGCACCTTAATGTGCGCGTGATCTAGCAGCCTGCGGCACAGCGCGGCAGGGCGCAGCCAACCCCCGGCTGGTGTGAACAGGCCTTCAGCTTCGGCTGCAAGCCCCATTTCGCCCAACAAGAGGTTGTGGCTGGCATCAATCCACCGCGCTGCTTCCGGCGATTTAATGTAGCGTTGAGCAATGCGCTGTTGCGTTGCGGCGTGTTTTGGGCCTTGGCTTAAATGCAACACGCCGCAACGCTGTCCCACCGCACCATAACCGGTGTGTTGATAAAAGGCGTCGGCATAATTAAAGGCGTGGTGATTAAACTCGGCGAGCGCATCGTGTTGATGAGAAAACCGAGTATAGACCACACCTTGCGGATTGCCGCTGGCGCCGCTGGCGATGGACTTGGCGTCGAACACCGTGACGCGAAAGCCCCGTTGCGCTAGTGCGTAGGCGGTGTGTGCACCGGCCAAACCTGCGCCAATAATGGCAACGCGTTTGGCCTCTGCGGCTAGCGTTGGCGGCCCTAAGGCCTTCGCGTTCAGGTTACTGCCGACGAGGTGCCATGACGGCTTGGGTGTGTTAGCGGCCCGCGCATTTTGTCGCGTCGCTCGCGTACGTGTTTCAGGCTGACTATGCGGCGCGCTCGGCATTAAATGATCATTGAGCGCATTCGAGGTGCTTTGCGCTGCCCCCGCGACAAAATGGCCGGCAAGCATCTCGCGTTTACGACCAAAACCTGGGGTGCGTTGAACGTTAAAACCCACAGCTTGCAGCCCTCGGCGTACATCGCTTGCCGAGGTAAAGGTCGACACGGATGTGCCGTTATCGCTAAGTGCCGCCATCCGATCAAACAGCTTTGGGGTCCACATGTCGGGGTTTTTGGCGGGCGAAAATCCGTCTAAGAACCAGGCATCAACGGGGCGGGGCGATTCGCTGTAATGGCAGGCACGGCGTCGAACGGCGTTTGCGCAATTGTGAGCGGGCGCCAGATGGGTAAGGCCTGCTGTAGCGTCGGCAAAAATAAGCGAGAGCTTAAGCCTGCCTTGGTTAAATGTGAGCCGGTTGACCGGCCGCTCGAGCGGCTCGGGGTATTGCGCTAATAACTCTGTTAATAAACCACTTAGCGACGGCCAACGCGAAAGCGCCTGGGCAATATCGGCGCGCTCGAGTGGAAACTTTTCAAGCGCGACATAATGCAAAGTCGCATCACTTGGCGCCGTTGCGTTCCAAAGTGCCCAGGCCGCAAGAAAATTAAGTCCAGTGCCGAATCCCGTCTCGGCCACTGTAAATAAACGGTGCTGCGCGGGTAGCTCGCTTAGGGCACTCCAGCGCTCACTTAATTGATTGTGCCGTAAAAAAACAAACTGAGATTCGTCGAGCCCTCCGTCCTCATTAAAATAATAGTCGTCAAATTGCTGCGATTTCGGCACGCCATGGCTCGTCCAAATAATCGACGGCTGTTCAAATGTGGGCATAATGAAAACTCAAACGAAGGCTAACTAACGATCAGACAGCTTAAATTCGGCGGCCAGTTGCCTGCACCATTGTTCAATGCGCGCGTCGGATTGATCAAACTGTGTTTCATCATCCAAGGCTAAACCCACAAAATGTTTTTGGTCGGCGGTTAAGGCTTTTGAGCTCTCGTAGCTGTAGCCTTTATTGGGCCACAAGCCTACCACCTTGGCACCGGCTTTAATTAATTTATGGTACAAAAAACCCATCGCATCGAGAAACCATTCGGGATAACCCTCTTGATCACCTTGGCCGTAAATCGCGACCGGCTTACCCTGCAGATCTAGCTCGTCGATGTCGTCCCACACATCTTCCCAGTCTTCTTGAAGCTCGCCGTAATCCCAAGTGGGAATGCCAAAAATTAAATATGGGTAGAAGTTTGCGGTGTTGAGCGGCTCATCGGCGATGTTAAATATATCAATAATATCTTCGCCAAAATTGCGCTCAATTTTTTCGGCCGACATTTGCGTATAGCAGGTGGAGCTTCCATAAAAAAGACCAATGGCTTTCACTGGCGTGCTCATAGCTGCTCTACCCATTGCGCTAACCAATTTAGCAATAATGAATCTCGCTGCGCCGGATCGCTGGCATCTAGGACTAGAGGCTCGCCGATGCGCTGGGCACCGAGTTCACTCATGGCGACATCGAGTTTTTGGCCGGCTTCGCCAAAACTGGGATAATTGCTGTCGCCGAGGTTAATGAGTCCGTAGCGCATGCCTGCAATGGCCGGGTATTCTTCGATCAATACGCGATAAAAGGGCACAATGTTACTCGGTAAATCGCCGACACCGGTATTGGATGTGCAAATGAGGATTACGTCGCTTTTCTGTAAATCGTCGCGGCTAAATGCGCTATTTAACGTGACATCGAATTGCTGTTGCAGCTGTGTTTGGGCAAGCTCTGCACAGGCTTGCGCAGAGCCCATAACCGTGCCCACAATAATTTGAATGCTTGTCATAGATAATAATTCGGTGACTTAAGACTAATGGAGCTGCGCTTAAAGTTTTAATGTTCGGCAATAAAACGCGTGCTCCCGCGTGAATAGCTCAATAATCGTGCCTGCTTGCCGGAAGCCGTGGCCTTCGCCGCTAAAAGGCAGGTATTCGACCGGCACGCCTTTTCGTTTGGCGGCTTGAACGATCAATTCTGCTTGTTCGGGCGGAACCACCTTGTCGTCTAAGCCTTGCGCAACCAGAATAGGGCAATTCAAACCGTCTATGTGGTTAATGGGCGAGCGAGTTTGATAAACCGCTTTTTCGTCGGGGTACAGGCCAATTAAACCATCGAGGTAGTGAGCCTCAAATTTATGGGTATCTTTGGCGAGCGCCTCAAGGTCGGCGATCCCGTATAAACTTACGCCGGCATCAAACGTTGTGTGTTGCGTTAATGCCGCTAATACCGAGTAGCCGCCAGCACTGGAACCTTTAATTACTTTGCGCGAAGGGTGAACTAAAGTTTCAGTTACTAAAAATTCGGCCGCGGCGCACAGGTCATCGACGTCCAATACGCCCCACTGGCGGTTAAGGCGCTGACGATAATCGCGCCCAAAGCCCGTGCTACCTCGGTAATTGACATCGGCGACGGCAAAGCCGCGGCTTGTCCAAAACTGAATTTTTAAGTTTAGCGCCGTATCTGTCGCGCCAGTTGGACCGCCGTGCCCCAATACAATTAGCGGTGGTTTACTGTCGTCGTTATCGCAATAATTCGCGTTGGTCGGCGGATAATACCAAAGGTGTGCTTGTTCGCCACCGCTTGTGTCAAACCAAAAACTGCGAGGCACACTGATATCGGCGTCGGCCAGCGGTGAAGTGCTCTGGGTAATGCGATGAATATGCCACTGGCCGAGGTCTTGCGTTAGGTAGCTCGGCGCATTACTGGCCGTGGGGCTACCGGTAAACAGAGCTGCGCAGGGGCCGGATTGGGCGTTGCTCGCGCAGCTAATATGGCTAAATACGCTAAAGCCATCACAAATGCGGATTTGCCGATGGGTTTTTAAGTGGTATGAGTTGAGCGTCCAAGCGCCGTTTTGGCTCGCTGCATAAATGAGGGTGTCTGCATCCCAGAAATCCCAATTG
>DATBNJ010000213.1:0-18426 GCA_036554385.1 Marinagarivorans sp.
AAGAGCGGCGCTGCCAGAGTAGCTTACGATTGGAAATACCGATTTAAACGCGGCATGCAAACCCATATCCAGACGCTTTTTAGGCGCGGTATCAATTTGCGTAAATTTTCTATATGAGTCGAGTTGTATTGCCAGGAGGAACGGCACATCCATGACGTGCGGCAACTTGCCAAAATCCTTGCGGATACGTTTTTTCTCAGTATACGAGTAAGCCATCAGATTTCCTCAGCTTTTCACGGGGATGCAATCTTTGCGAGACACGGGGAGGTTAGGCTCCCAATTCGTACTAATAAGCACGAATATCAAATATCAGGTCCATTTAACGGCTAACAAAACACACTAGACCGCAAACGGAAAAAGGCCAGCAGGTAAAATACCTGCCAGCCCTGCGCCAATCAGAGATTGGGCTTTAACTTCAAACTTACTTAAGCTCGACAGAGGCGCCAGCTTCTTCAAGCTTAGCTTTAGCGGCTTCAGCGTCTTCCTTAGAAAGACCTTCTTTAACGGCAGCAGGAGCGCCATCAACGATTGCTTTAGCTTCTTTCAAGCCGAGGCCAGTAATTTCGCGAACGGCTTTAATCGCGTTAACTTTCTTGTCGCCAGCGCCAGTCAGAATTACGTCGAATTCTGTTTGCTCTTCAGCAGCAGCACCAGCATCGCCAGCAGCAACAGCTACAGCAGCCGCTGCACTAACGCCAAACTTTTCTTCCATTGCAGTAACAAGTTCAACAACGTCTTTTACAGACATCTCTGCGATGGCATTGATGATATCTTCTTGTGATAGAGACATTTCTCAAATCCTGTATTTACTTGAGCATTACGCTCGAATTGTGTGTAAAAAAGGGCATTTCCACATTTTAAAAAAATGCGAATTAAGCCGCTTCTTGTTCTTTTTGGTCGCGAAGGGCCGCAAGAGTGCGAACCAACTTTCCAGCTGCTGCTTCTTTCATCACGCTCATGAGCTTTGCGATAGCTTCGTCGTAAGTTGGCAAAGTGGCCAACATATTGACGTCAACTAAAGCGCCCTCAAAGGCTGCTGATTTCAACTCTAATGCATCGTTACCTTTAGCGAAGTCACACAAAATACGTGCGCCTGCACCGGGGTGCTCGCTAGAGAATGCAATAATCGTTGGGCCTACGAAGCTCTCAACGAGACATTCGTAATCAGTGCCCTCAACCGCGCGACGAGCCAAGGTATTGCGAACAACACGTAACCATACGCCGTGCTCGCGAGCCTCTTTTCGTAGAGCTGTCATCTGACTAACAGTAACACCGCGTGAATCGGCAACTACTGCAGAAAGAGCGCTCTTGGCAGCCTCTTGGACTTCAGCGACAATCGCTTTTTTGTCTTCAAGTCCTAATGCCACGGGATTTCTCCTGGTTAATGACGGGTGTTACCCCATCGTGTTTTACCAGTTCAAATGTTGCCATTTGAACCCTATGTCGGCGACAACAGGTTCAGAATTCTGAACAGGGTCCACCATCTGCGTAGGCTTAATAATGTGCTCAATTAAGAGAAGCACTGCGCTAGAATAACTTTCGCCCCTCCGGCAGCAGCCCCCTCACCTACGGTCTTTGACGACCTAGCCTAAACTAGACCCCAAAGTTTGTTTGCGCTGGCAAAACAGCGCGAATTTTTGCTTTCTTTGAAACTCAAACGTCGTTAATAACAACTTAGGCTTCTAAAGTTGATGCATCCAAGGTTAAACCTGGGCCCATCGTAGTGCTCAAAGAAATTTTCTTAACGTAAACACCTTTCGATGAAGCAGGCTTCAATCGTTTAAGGTCAGCCAATAGCGCCTCTAAATTTTCTTGCAACGCTTTGGGTTCAAAACTTAATTTACCAATGCCGCCGTGTATGATGCCGCCTTTGTCAGCGCGGAAGCGCACTTGACCGGCTTTAGCATTTTTAACCGCGG
Source organism: Marinagarivorans sp. (assembly GCA_036554385.1). Lineage (GTDB taxonomy): Bacteria > Pseudomonadota > Gammaproteobacteria > Pseudomonadales > Cellvibrionaceae > Marinagarivorans. The sequence goes on from DATBNJ010000213.1 coordinate 1,920, forward strand.
TTGCAACGTCGGGCGTTACAGTGCCCGTTTTAGGGTTTGGCATAAGGCCACGGGGGCCCAACACTTGACCCAACTGACCGACAACGCGCATTGCTGCAGGGTCTGCAACCACAACGTCAAAGTCCATCATGCCGCCTTTGATTTGCTCGGCCAGATCTTCCATGCCCACAAAATCAGCACCGGCTTCTTTTGCTGCATCGGCGTTAGCGCCTTGCGTAAACACCGCAACGCGAACTTCTTTACCGGTACCGTGCGGCAAAGTAGTGGCGCCACGAACCGCTTGGTCAGATTTACGAGGGTCGATGCCCAAGTTAATCGCGGCTTCTACTGTCTCAGCAAATTTAACGGCTGATAACTCTTTCAACAAAGCGACAGCTTCTTCGATGCCGTACTGCTTGGTTGAGTCAATTTTCTCGTTGATCGCGCGCTGGCGCTTAGATAACTTAGCCATTATTAAACCCCTTCAACATCCAAACCCATGGCACGAGCAGAGCCCGCGATAGTACGAACCGCTGCGTCCATATCGGCTGCAGTCAAGTCGGGCGCTTTAGTGGTGGCAATTTCTTCTAATTGCGCACGCGTCACGGTACCGACTTTTTTCGTGTTTGGAGTGCTGCTACCGCTAGTGATGCCAGCGGCTTTCTTCAACAAGAAAGACGCGGGTGGTGTTTTCATCGCAAACGTGAAGCTTTTATCACTGTAAACAGTAATAACAACTGGCACTGGCGCGCCGGCTTCGATATCTTGGGTCTGTGCGTTGAACGCTTTACAGAACTCCATGATGTTCACACCGTGCTGACCTAACGCAGGGCCCACTGGTGGGCTTGGGTTTGCCTTACCTGCACCAACCTGCAGTTTAATATAGGCATTAATTTTCTTAGCCATTCTTACTTCCTCGAGTTATGGGTTAAGCGCCTAACTAAGCACAAGGCTTAATATCTTCGGCTCCCCGTTTATGGGCTTTTATCGCGTAAAAAAACGCAATGCCCAGAGACACAAAAACCCCCACCACCTTTTTAGGCGATGAGAGTTATAAAAACGCTATGTTTTTATTAGCTTTTTTCTACCTGGCCAAACTCCAATTCAACTGGAGTTGAGCGGCCAAAAATTAGCACTGCGACGCGCAAGCGGCTCTTCTCGTAATTCACCTCTTCTACAACGCCATTAAAGTCGTTGAAGGGGCCGTCAGTAACGCGAACCATTTCGCCGGGCTCAAACAAGGTTTTGGGCTTGGGCTTGTCGGCAGAATCATCGACGCGCTGCAGAATTAAGTTTGCTTCTTTCTCTGTAATGGGCGCAGGCTTATCCGCCTTGCCACCAATAAAGCCCATTACCCGAGGTGTTTCTTTGACTAGGTGCCAGGCTTCGTCGTTTAGCTCCATTTGAACTAACACATAGCCGGGGAAAAACTTGCGCTCAGACTTGCGTTTTTGGCCGCCCTTCATTTCCACCACTTCTTCAGTGGGAACCAAGACGTCGCCAAAGTGCTCTTGCATACCTTCGAGCTCAATACGCTCTTTCAGTGCTGCCGCAACTTTCTTTTCGAAACCTGAATAGGCGTGTACCACATACCAACGCTTTGCCATGGTGAGAAATGTCCGTAGTTATCCGATTATAAAAGAGGCGATTTTTCCAAACAGGGCGTCAAGGCCCCACAGAAGGATAGCCATCACGAACACGACAACAAGCACCATCAGCGTCGTTTGGTTTGCTTCCGGCTTAGTGGGCCAAACCACTTTGCGCATTTCGATCTGCGCTGACTTTAGCAAACTCCAAAATGCTGCACCTTTGGCCGTTTGCAACGCCACAAATGCCGCAACCAAACCCAACGCAACTAGCGCGAGCACGCGATACAAAATCGCAAATTGATCCGCATAGTAAGAGTTGCCAACCGTACCTGCCGCAATAATAGCGATAACCACCAACCACTTAAGGCCATCTAGCTTATATTGTGGAGAATCTGCATTTGTACTCATGGTTATCTCTCTTCCTACGAAACTGCGCAATACACAGAAAGGTTGAAACTTGCATTTCAACCTTTCGCGCCGCACGCATTCGTGCAAATAGTGGCAGGCCAGGAGGGACTCGAACCCCCAACTTTCGGTTTTGGAGACCGACGCTCTACCAATTGAACTACTGGCCTGTATCACTCACCACCAGAGCGTTTAAGAGGTGGTGAGAGCGTGATATTCAATGCAAATTACCGAATGCCTGAATATCACAAAGGCCAGCGAGCCGTTAGCTTTGCTGACCTTTAAAGAAAAAATGGAGCTCATAAGCGGATTTGAACCGCTGACCTCACCCTTACCAAGGGTGTGCTCTACCAACTGAGCTATATGAGCCTTTGCACATCTTGTTATGTACATGGAGCGGGCAGCGGGAATCGAACCCGCATATTCAGCTTGGAAGGCTGACGTTCTACCACTGAACTATGCCCGCACAATTAGGGCCCACCGCGCGCTCAAAGCAAATTGTTAACCTAGGCGCAAAACGTCGATTCAAATGACGTATCATAGCGAATCGAAAGCTGAGCCAGCTTAATGGTGCAGGGGGGTGGATTCGAACCACCGAAGCTTGCGCGTCAGATTTACAGTCTGATCCCTTTGGCCACTCGGGAACCCCTGCACTTACACCTACCAAGAAGCTGTGCTTCTATAATAGTAAGCTTAAGCACATTGCCGTGGATTAACCATCAGCAACAGCCTGCGAAAATGGAGCTGGCGAGAGGAGTCGAACCCCCGACCGGCTGATTACAAGTCAGCTGCTCTACCAACTGAGCTACGCCAGCATTCCCGAACCAAAACACCTAAGTGATTAGCCTTTTCGCAACACAATGAAAGTTGCCTCTCAATGTGGAGGCGGGATTCTAGTGAATGTTGTTATGAGAAGCAACAGGCAACGCGCATTTTTTTTCGATTATTGTCACGCTCGATTTATTTTTAAGCATTCTGGGCAAAATCCCTTCGCCGACCGCATCAACCTGACGCTTGCTCGCGGCAATCCATAGCTGGTTTAGCGTCTGCGTGTAGGCATCAATCGTGGGCTCCCAGCCTATCGCTCGCACTTCGTCCGCCCGGCTATTGGCTAGCTCAGCGCGACTGTATAGCCCTAGCGATATCCCGTTTTTGCGCTCGCCTTTGCGAATAAGGTAACTATCAATATTGCGCGCTTGCAGTTCCGCCAACTGTTGCTTTGCTTCAGCGCGCGAAGCCATTGGTGGTAGGTAGACCCAGTAGCGCCTATCCCCTGAGCTACGCGCGACGTGTTCAGACACATCAATGCGCAGTCCCTTTAAGCGCTTTAAGAGTAAATCACGCTGGACATCCGTACTGAGCGGCCCCGCCCAATAACACATGGCGCCATAGGTTTCAGTTTCAGTGCCCTGACGAGACGGTTCAGCGCCTTGGCGGGCGGTTGGTATCAAGGGGCTAGACGGTGATTCGCTGGCGGCGTCATCAAGATTGGCGCTCGGTGACGATTGCCCGCCTAGTTCCTCTAGCAATGTAATGCGGGCGGCATCGGGCTCGGCCGCCAACGCACTTAAGGCACCCGCCTCGGGTACCGCAGAGGCGGCATCATGGGCGCCGGGGCTCTGCAGCACCCCCAAAAAACGCCAACAAAAAAACGCCGCATTCACCAATACCAGCGATAAAAAAAACCACCTCACAGCAACACCTAATTCTATTCGCCTCTGCCACAAACTACTCTATCGCCATATCAAGGTAATGCAATCGCCAACCCATCCATAACGGCATTCGACACAAGAGACACTCGCGATTTGTGCTCTTGCGCACACACGCTCAGCATAGCGCGGGCATCACCGCCCGTTAAGATAATCGGCGCCCCAAGGCTGCGTGAGGCGACATGATTTATAAACCCCTGCAGCAAGACCGACACCCCACCCGCCACGCAAGCCTCTGTCGTGCAGCCCAAACGAAGGTCGGGCTGCTCAGCGGCCGCAGGCGTCTTAAGTACATTGGCCACATCACTGAATAAGGCGTTTAACATACGCTGTCGACCCGGCGCGATAAAACCGCCCAAGTGCTTGCCGCTAGCATCGAGCCAGTCCGCCGTTAATGCGCTACCGGCGCTAACCACCACGCACTCGCCAGCCACGCGCCGATAAGCAGCCAGCATCGCCAACCAGCGATCGACGCCAAGACGCTGCTCATCCTGGTAGCACACCTCGACGCCGCCCATTTCGCGGGCAACACGGGCAACCTCTGGCACCACGGAGCAGCGCTGGCAGACCTCAGCCAGCAACGAGGCCAGCACTGCTTCGCCAGCAACATTGGCAATGCGCACCCGGTCGGCATGGGCAAGGTCGCACTGCCAGCCATCGAGCAACGACGCGCTAGCTTGCCGATAGATGTGAGACTGCCCGTTGAGGCGCCATTTGGCGAAGCTATTGCCGATATCGACGTCGATAATCATAATCGCCCACTCACTGAACAGCTCTTATCGACACTTCGCCACCACTGATCACCTGCTCACCGGCACTTGTGGCAATCACTAGGCCGCCATTATCGCTCAAGCCCACAACCGTACCCTCCAGCGCCTGGGCCCCGCTGACCACCACCGCCTTGTTTGCCAAGCCATTGCGCGCCAGCCAACGCTCGCGATAATGGCCAAAACCCTTTTGCTGGTAATCGCTGAGCATATAAAGGAGGTAGTCGATTAGTACCGAGGCCAACCGGTTGCGACCGGCACGATAACCTGCGGACGCCAAATCAGTCCAAGGCTGGCCAATCGAGTCAGACAAGTGCGGCGGCATGGCGACATTCATGCCCACGCCGATAACCGCATGGCAGTCGCCATTCACGTCACCGCCCACCTCGACCAATACGCCCCCCACCTTTTTACCTGCCAGCCATAAATCGTTGGGCCACTTTAGCTGAATATGTTCGAGCCCTAGCGTTTCGAGCGCCTCGGCCAGTGCCACCCCTACGGCCAAGCTTAAACCCTCGAGGCTGGCAATGCCGTCGCTAAAATGCCAACGAATCGACAGGTACATATTCGCCGCCAATGGGCTTACCCAAACGCGACCGCGACGCCCCCGCCCAGCGCTTTGCTGCTCGGCCAATACCACTGCGCCCGAGTCGTAGCCGGGCTCCATAAGGGTCGCGTTGGTCGAGGCAATTTGCGGAAAGACCACTAAGCTGGACAAAAATGCCGACGACGGCAAAGGTATCGCTTGGCGAATGCGCTCGGCATCTAAAAGGTCGAGCCCTTGCGGGATTCGATAGCCTTGGCCCTTAACCGATTCAATACGCAAGCCTGCGGACTCTAGCTGCTGCATCATTTTCCATACCGCGGCGCGGCTTACCCCCAGCTCACCACCGAGTGCCTGTCCCGAATGGCTTTTGCCATCTGCCAATAAACGAATCAACCCCCACGGCAAGCCCGCCATTAATCTCCGGCTCCTTCGGGCGTACGCTCCCCGAGATAAATGCGGCGCACTCGGGCGCCCAAGCTGGTTAAGATTTCGTAACCGATAGTGCCCGCAAACTGCCCTTGCTGGTCGGCAGACACATGCTCCCCCAGTAATTCGATCTCGTCACCTTCGCGCACATCCCCTATCTCGGTAACATCAAAGGTGATGGTATCCATCGACACCCGCCCGACTATCGGCACCCGTTGGCCTTGTAAGTACCCTTCCAGCGCGGGAAAGGCCGCGCGAAAAACGCCGTCGGCATAGCCACCGGCCACCACCGCTAAACGCCGCTGCGCGGGCAAATGGCTTTGTGCGCCATAACCGACATAACTGCCCGGCTCGGCGACGCGAACCTGCACAATCGGCAGGCGCAAATACACAACCGGCCTCATCGGGTTAGCGAGCTGCGGGGTAGGGTTAATACCGTAAAGCGCTGCGCCTGGGCGCGCCACATCAAACCCATAGGCTTGCCCGAGGAAGATGCCCGATGAGTTTGCAAAGGAACCTTTAATTGCCGGGTTGACTGCCCGCACCTCGGCAAGCAGTTGCGAAAAACTTAACCATTGGGCGGAATTTAAGGCGTGCTCGGGCATATCGGCACAGGCGAGGTGGCTGACCAACATCGTGACCTGCTCGCGCCAGAAACACGGCGCCGCGTTGTGCCGCGACTCGCGATTCGGGTGCACCGCTGCACTAGTCGGTGATAGCTCGGCCAATAGTTGCGTCAACTCTGCTGGCTCAACCCCCAGCCGATTCATGCCGGTATTAACTTTTACCGCGCACGAAGCCGTGGGTTTGTCCGCCGCAAAAGCGGCCCAGCGCCGCACCATCGGGGCCGAAATCAACACCGGCCGCAGCTGCGATGCCAGAAAATCCGGCTCATCGCCCGCCAGCGCGCCCTGCAACACATAAATCAGGCTGTCGGGGAATGCCGCCAAACTGTCGCGCAGCGCTATGCCCTCAGATACATTGGCGACAAAAAATGTGCGACAGCCAGCGTCGGCAAGCTGACGCGCCACTGGGGCCAGCCCCAAACCATAGGCATTCGCCTTGACTACCGCACCGCACTCACGCCCCGCACCAAGCTCGTTTTGCAAGTAGCGCCAGTTATCGGCAATGGCCGCTAGATCGATAGTTACTGATAGCCGTGAGCTCACACCGCCTCCTACTCATTAAGGGGCGCATTATGGCACAAGGCATAACAATTGAAGACGCCGCCGTGAAGCCTTAGCGAAAACACCAGAAGGCGAGCGACTGCGCGGGCACACAATCGCTAATATCGGCAGCGGGAAACGACGACAACGCCGGTACTTCGCCGTCACTTAAACGCGCTTTTTTGCCGTTAATACGCACTTTTTTACTGGTGAGCTTTTTAGCGGTAATCACGTACTGGGCTTTAATGTGCTGAAAACCCAGTGCCCCTTGCAGCAGTACCCGACACGGCTTAGCCGACAAGTTAATTAGCAACAGCGTTTTACCTGGCCCATCGGGCGCACCATGACAGTAGCTACGCAACTGGGCATGAGGGTTAGTAACGGCAAATACCGTTTGCCCCATTAACTGCTGCCACAGCCAACTTAACCAATAGTCGGGCCGCGGCTTCAAAGTCAGCCGGTCGAGCAAACCGTAATCGCCACCGACCAAGCTTTGCCGGATCATTACCTGCTGTCCCAAGCAAGCCCCCTGCCCTAATTGGTCGGCCCACCAAAAACACGATGCAAACCGGTCGGATAACTTGGGCTCACCGCCACACTGAGCCGAGCCCGTCTCACCGGTCCAGAGCTCAGCATTCGGAAAATACGCATCGCGCATGCGCTTAAGCTGCAAACAGTACTTTTTATATTCATTAAGTGCCCGCGGGCGCAACATACTGATTTGCGTTGCGCGGCGGGTGCGCACAGGAGAGCGGCGGCTTTGAAACGGGTAATAATGCCAATCAACAATATCGAGCGGGGTGCCATTGGCGCGGCATAACAGTAAAAACTTATTCGAAATATTCGAAAAGGGCTTGATGGTTTCACCCAGACGCGGCCAAAAGGCGCTGCCGGGGCCGATCACTTTGGCGCAGGGAAATAAGTGCTTTACCTCGGTCGCAAAGGTGAGGTAATCATCCGCTAGCTTACCGGCGCGCGGTTGCGACGAAAGCCCGTGAAATGCCCAGTAGGCGTTCAGCTCATTACCCAGCTCACAAACGTGAATGTTATAGCCTTTGCGCTTGCTGTAGACCAGCAAATCCAGCACCTCGTTGGCGCGCCAGCCGCCGTGTTCACTGCGCTTAAATAAGCCGTATTTAAAGGTAAACGAGAGCCTAAGGTCATGGCGCTGAATAAAGGCGTGCAGTTGATCCCACACTTGTTGTGTAAGGACTAACGCACCGGCATCGTCGGCGGGCGCAGCAAAGTAGTGAATTTTGTCGGCCTCCGAACCACCAATACGTAAATAGGATGGCCCGAGCGCTCGGGTGAGCGCATCCAATTTGTTCCCCAGCAGCGTAAACGGTATTACCCTCTGAGCCCCCAAACCGCGCACAACCGCGTTGCTACCCTCCCACCACTGGCCGCCGGCCAGCACCGAAATATCAATGGAAAACGACAGGTAGCGCGGGTCGACACGCGCAATAGGCCGCGGATTTAAAAGCGTAACGGGTACACTTTTAGTTTGCGCAGCCTGCCCACGCAAAACGCGGGCGCGTTGTAACAAAACAGAGACAAATGGTTTATACCGCAGAGCCACCAAGACGCGCTCGGGATAATGCACCAAACGAAGCCACCCCCTTCGCCAGCGGGCCAATAACCAAGCGTGATGTCGCGAAATAAAAGAATCCATAGCCGAGAATGACACTCGCCAACCTTAAACACCGCCACACACTAACCAGCAACTGTGACACTTTAATCACAAGCGCTAAATCACAAAGCCAGTAACGGCTTATGCAATCCACCGGTTTACCCGGCGCAGCCGCCTAAGCCAGGTGTGCGCCCGACATGTAGTAGCGCACTTTTTGCAGCACAAACTCTTCATCTATCGGCTTGGGCACAAAATCATCCATGCCCGCGTCGTCGCACAGCTGGCGGTCTTGTACAGCGATACCTGCCGTCACCGCCACTATAGGAATAGCGTTATTTAAGCGTTGACGAATAATGCGCGTTGCCTCAAGGCCATCCATCACCGGCATTTGAATGTCCATCAAAACCATTTGATAGTCCGCCGAATTCGACTCCATCGAGCGCACAGCCTCTTCGCCGTTATTAGCAATATCCACCTGATAACCTGCCTCTTCTAATATGCACAAAGCAATTTCTTGGTTCAGACGGTTGTCTTCGACCAACAAAATACGCTTTTCGGGCTGCGCATTACTTGGTGCCGCGGGCATTGCCGAAGCTTTGCCAGCAAAACTTTCGATTACCTCTAACCATTCGCGCATTAATACTGGCGGCTTTACACAAATAACGCGACTAAGTGCGTGAGCAGCGTCAGCGGTATTTTGCCGCCGCATATCAGCCACCGCTGCGGCCGGCAATCCGGCGCGGTGTATCTCCTCAAGCCAGCGAAGCAAAGGCCCATCCGCCTCGCTACTGCGTGAGGCGTCAACAACAACGCCCGCTAACGGCTGCTGAGCTAACTGGGGTGCAAGCGGCTGCGCCCCGTCTAGCGGGTGTACCTGAACACCTAAAAAAGTAAGCGAATCAGCCGCGACGCTGTGCCGCGTTGCGCCATTTGCCGGCAAAACCACAAGCCCCACTACGCCGTCAAAACGCGGATGGCGCGCAGCGGCCTCGCTAAGGGCTACCGGCAAGCGCACCGTGAAAACACTGCCCCGACCAAGCTCGCTGTGCAGATCGATTGTGCCGCCCATAATCTTGACCAACCGGTGTGCCAGGTGCAGCCCCAAAGCTGTGCCACCGGCGCCGCAATCACCGGTTGCATCCTGCGGCGGGTTGAACAGCTCAAAAATATTACCGATACGGGCCGACTCAATACCGCTGCCGGTATCGGCAACGGCAACCACTAGCGAGCCGAGCTCGTCAGTCACCGGTTGGTAATCCAGTGATACGTGAATTTCCCCACGCGCAGTCGACGCAACGGCGTTACTAAGCAAATTGCCCACAACTTTTTGAAGATGATGCTCGGCTAACAGCAGCTGCGGCGGCACCGAGGCCGAAATGCTAAAGTCCAGCTTAACCTCGCTGTTTTGCAAGTGGGCTACGGCCTGCTCAACCACGTCATCTAATAGCTGATGGGTAAAAATATCGCTTTCGGGCAATTCAACAATACCGTCTTCTAACCGAGCAAGCTCCAACACGTCGTTCAGCATTGTCATAAGCTGCTGCCCGGAATCCAGCATGTTTTTTACCTGCTGGCGCTGGTTGCCATCAAGCTCTGACTTCAGCAACATTTGGCAAAAGGCCAGCATTGAGGTCATTGGCATTTTGACCTCTTGGCTCATGCTGGTGATAAAGGCGCTTTTAACGCGGTTGTTTTTTTGGGCGCGGTAACGTGCATCGCGCTCTTGCCGCGCCAATAACTGATATTGCGCCTGCAGCTTCATGGCTTTGTCCAGCTCAAGCTCGAGTGCCTGTTCAACCTGCGCACCCTGCACTTGGGCGGCACTGTAGCCCGCCAACGCCGTTAACAAGGCCTTTACCGGCGCGGGGTCGACGAGCGGCCGTGCAAATAATACGGCCAACAGCCCAACGGCGGAACCGTCGGGCGCTCTTAACGCAATTGCGCAACACGCCTGTGTATCCTGGCCAAACCTTGCAGATTGCTCGGCCGAGTCGGTTAAAAATGCCTGCGCCACACTGGCGCCGTCGGCACTCACGCAACAAGCTGCACTTTGCATTACCTCCTCGAAAGGGGGACCCAATAGCGTAAATTGCAGCTTGTCTTGCCCGGCCGACGTGGCACTACCACACACAGCATCAACCGCCGAGCCACTGGCATCCAACGGCCCTATAAAGGCATAGTCGGCATCGCAGGCTTTAAGGAGTAACGGCACGAGGCGCGCGATAAATGCGTGGCCTCGCAACGCGCCAAGCTGCACTACAATCGCCTGAATCACGCCAGCTAACTCGGGCTTGCCCGAAGCAGCTAAGCCTTGCGCCATGTCCGTCAAACGCCCGCTGTGATGACTCGTCATATTAAAGAATCCTCCGCATACCTTGAGCTTAGCTCAGCGGCAACTTTCACTCAGACCATCTGACGCTTAAACGCATCGTAAAGCATTGTGTAAGTTATAACCCTGCAGCCAGAGACAGGCGAATCCGGTTGCGCGTATACTGCGCTTTTTGACTGCAGCGGAGATTGTTCGTGCCAGAAACCAGCCCGCAAGATATACAGTGGTTCCGCCATTCGGCCCCGTATATTCACGCCCACAGAGGTAAAACGTTTGTACTGATGTTGCCCGGCGACTGCATAAGCCAGCCCAACTTGGGCAATATCATTGCCGACATCGCGCTACTGGACAGCCTGGGAATCAAGCTGGTCATTGTGCACGGCGCCCGCTCGCAGATTGACAGCAAACTTTTCGAAAACGACGAAATATCGTTGATGCACCACGGCCTGCGCGTCACCCGCAAAGAGGATATGCCCAAAATTCTCGAAACCATCGGCGCAACCCGTTTACAACTCGAGGCTAGCTTCTCTCACGGCCTACCGAATTCGCCAATGTATGGCGCCAAAATTAAGGTGCGCGGTGGTAACTTTGTGACCGCAAAACCCTTGGGCGTTATCGATGGCGTCGACCTACAGCACACCGGCAAAGTCCGCAGCGTCGACACCCAAGGCATTCAAAAAATCTTGGCCGATGGCGGCATTGTACTGTTGTCGCCACTAGGCTACTCGGCCACCGGCGAAACCTTCAACCTTAACTTTGCCGACGTTGCCGTTCACACCGCATTGGAATTAAAAGCCGACAAACTTATCGCCCTTAACGACGATGGTCCCATTCGCGACGAGGACGGCCAAGTCTATCGCGAGCTTACCCTGCTCAAGAGCGAAAAATTTTTAGTACGACAAAAGGGCGCCAGCAACTCCAACAATACATATTTTTCTTTAAAAGCATGCCACAAAGCCTGCGACGGCGGCATTTCGCGCGCCCACGTGATTTCAGCCAATGAAGACGGCGCGCTGCTAAAAGAGCTGTTCACCCGCGACGGCTCGGGCACCATGGTCTACCGAGACAGCTACGAAACCATTCGTCGCGCGCGCATTGACGATGTTATGGGCATATTAAATCTGATTGCGCCGCTAGAGCACGAGGGCATACTCGTCAAACGTTCCCGCGAGCTGCTAGAGCGCGAAATCCATTGCTTCACGGTGATGGAAAAAGACGGTGTTGTCATCGGCTGCGCCGCGCTCTACCCTTTTAGCGACAAACAATCCGGCGAGCTCGCCTGTATGGCGGTACACCCCGACTACCGCCGCGACGGCAAAGCCGCCAAACTGCTCACCCATATCGAACGCCAAGCGCTCAAGCTCGACATCAAAAAGCTTTTTGTATTAACCACGCAAACGGCCCATTGGTTTATCGAGCAAGGCTTTGTGGAAACCCTTGCGAGCAACCTGCCCGTTGAGCGGGCGGCGCTGTACAACTATCAGCGCAAGTCAAAGGTATTTGTGAAGAGTTTGAGCAGTAGCTCGAAAACGCCCTGAGGGGAGTAGGGTTTAACGCAGCTTGCTACGTTAAACCCTAGCACGCCGTTCAACGGCCTAAACGGCCAACCCGCTAAATGCAAATCGCAGCAAACACCCCAAATCCGTCTAGACTCAATCAGTAGGGACAATTTTTATTAGTCACACGGTTGCGTCTTGTGCCCCGCGAAACAGTCGCATCGCAACCGAATTGCGGAAGGCGTTGCAGATGAAAGCACACACACTCGACCTCGGACAGATGTCGCCCGACGATGTTAAACAAATTGATATCGTCAAAATTTTCTCCAATAAAAAGTGTTTGGTGGCTGATGACTTCCCAGAGATTCGCGGCTCGCTGAAGCGCTCGCTGCGCAGCTATGGCGCCGAGCATGTGGATACGGCGGCCGATGGTGTTGAAGCGGTTAAGCTGTGCTCTCAAAACAAATACGACATCGTAATATGCGACTACAACCTCGGCAGCGGTAAGGATGGCCAACAGGTACTGGAGGAGGTGCGCTTTCTCCGCGTTTTGCTCATGACCAGCCTGTTCGTATTATTAACCGGAGAGCAATCGCGGGAAATGGTGCTGGGGGCATTGGAATGCCAGCCAGACGACTACATCACCAAGCCCTACACCGAGCAATCGCTCAAGTCTCGTTTAAACCGCGCCATTATCCGCCACGAAGCGCTATTGCATATTAAGCACGCCATTGCCGACGGCAATTACCGCAAAGCGCTTGAAGGCTGCAACGACATGATTAATAGCAACAGTCGTTACGCCAAAGACTGCATCAAAATGAAGGGGCAACTGCTATTTTTGTTGCGCGACTTAAAAGAAGCCAAAGCCCTGTACGAAAGTATTTTGGATAAACGCCCCATCGTGTGGGCAAAGCTTGGGCTCGGAAAAACCCTAGTGGCTATTGGCGACTTGGAAACCGCCGAAGATTTAATGGAAGAAGTCTTGCAAGAGGATGAGCGCTACATCGAGGCGCACGACATGCTGGCCGAAATCCACACCAAGCGCAACGACATGCTCAGCGCACAAAAAGCCATGGAGCGAGCCACTCACATTTCCCCCAAATCGGTCACTCGCCATCGCGAGTTGGCCGAACTGGCAGACATTAACCACGATGATGAAGTATCGCTAAAAGCGCACCAAAGCGCCATTAAATGGGGCAACAACTCGTGCCACGAATCGCCACAGGATTACTTTAATTTTGTCCGCAAAGTCGCAGACACCACCAAAGGTGATAGAAGCGGCGATTCAAAACAACTGATCAAACAGGCCAATACGTTTTTAGACCGTGCGCGCAAACGCTACGGCAACGCCCCGGAAGTCGAAGCACAAGCACTGATGGTCGAGTCGCAACTGGCGTTAAGTATGGGCCAGCAAGACAAAGCCAAAACCATGGTCGATAAGGCTACAAAACTTTATAACAACGTGCGAGCGCCCTCGGTCAATTCGAGCTTAGAATTCGCGCGCACCCTTTACGCCATGGACGAAGAAGAGCAAGCACGCGCCATTTTAACCTCTGTGGCCGCCAACAACCCGGAAGACAAGAAACTACTGCGCATTATCGACGGCATTACCGGCGAGCCCATTAGTGACGAAGGTAAAGGGCAGGCGGCCAAGCTGACCAAAAGCGGCATCAATGCCTACGACGAAAAAGACTTCGAAGCGGCTATTGAAGTCTTTAACCAAGCGCTGGCGTCTTACCCCAAGCACATTGGTTTGAACCTTAACCTAGTACAAGCGGTTACCGCCTACGACGAACAAAACGGGGCATCACACGATCACGAAAAAATATGCCGTCGGTGCCTGCGCGCCATTGGCGATTTAAAATCTGATCACAAGCAATACAAGCGCTTTGCTTACATTCAAAAGCAGCTTAGCAAGTTATACCCAAACCTATTGAGCAGCGTTTGAAATCACTTTTCGCATTGCCTGCAAGCAACCGTTCAAATAGCCCTCGCCAAATAGGTTAAAGTGATTTAATTGGTGATACAGGTTATATAACACCTGCCGCCGCGCGTATTGCGCTTGCGAGTCGGGTGCCAGCTCGCCCCGCGCTTTGGCGTATGCCGTGTAAAAGTCATTCGAAAAACCACCAAAAAAACGCGTAAATGCAACGTCGGTTTCGGGGTCGCCATAGTAACTCGCGGGGTCATAGATTACCGGCGCGCCCGATGCTAAATACGCTTTATTGCCGCCCCACAAATCTCCGTGAAGCAGGCTCGGCTTGGGGTGATGGTCTTTTAACAGTTCGTCGCTGGCCGCAATAAGTGCTGTTTTTAGGCTCGTAAACCTTGCAGCCGCGGGCTGCTTTTGCGCCATCGTCAACTGAGGCAGCAATCGGTTCTCACGCCAAAAATCCGCCCAACGACTATGCCATCGATTGTGTTGCACACTGTAGCCAATAAAGTTGGAATGGGGCCAGCCGTAGCGCCCGTTGTGATGTTCGTGCAGCTGGGCAAGCTGGCGCCCTAACGCGGCCTCGTCGCCCGTCGGTTCTAACGCCAACCATTCCAGCACAAGGTAAGCAAACCCTTCGCACTCACCCATGCCTTCAACTCTCGGCAAACGAATAGCATCGGCTTGCCGAAGCGCCCCTAAGGCGTAGTGTTCTTGCTCGAGCAAATCAGAATATTGGCGGTGATTGCATTTAATAAAATAGCAATCACCGCCTTCCAAGGTCACTTTATAGCTATGGTGAATATCGCCACCGCCAACGGGCGATGCTTGCACGATTTTTACGGGCCTCGGTAAAACGCTCTGCAATAACTTACTAAAAAATGTGACATCGTGATTGACATCTGGCACTTAAAACTCCTTCGGGTTTATTCGTCTAATAACTTTTTGCGGTCCTTTTCGGTATTTTTCATTAAATTTTCCACGTCCTTTGCTTTTTCCAGCGCATCTAACTGACTTTGCGGAATCACTCCCGTAGGCTTTGGCTCTGGGCTACACGCGAACAACACCGGAATCACCCCGGCTAGTATGAATTTTTTATGCATTGTTAACTCCCGCAATTATTTAACCCCTGCACCGGCATAGCCTAACACCTTATCTATACTCAATAGCAGAGCAACCATTTACCACCGCAACCTCGACATATACGCACACTAAAGGGGTTTATCCTGAACATCTCATTCAGAGAACTGCGCTACTCGGTTTTCACACTATTACATTTTTTTCACCGCGTGAAGGTGAAACTGATGCTGAAGTTCATTACCTATGCGACGGGAGTATTCACCTTTGGCGTAACGGGCATCAGTATTTTTGAACTAGACACCAACCCCGCCTTTACCCATTTAGGCGATGTGGCGTATTACGTCATAAGCACCATGTCCACCGTGGGCTTTGGGGATAAAACCACAATAACAAGCGGCGGCCGCATTATCACCGTAATGATGATTCTCATGTCGCTAGGGCTAATCGCGCTGTTTTCAGCCTTAATGGCCGCGCTATTTATTGAAACAAAACTAAGGGAGGAGATGGGCATGAACCCGATAAAAACCAAAAACCACATTTTAATTGTGGGATGGAATATGAAGGGTCGAAAAATTATCGAGCGCCTGCATAGCGACCCTCACCACAAAGGCACCGAGGTAGTGATTATCGCCAACCTAGAAAGCAAGCCCGTCGATGATGACGCCGTCTTTTTTGTTCGCTACAAAAGCTTACTAGACTCCCATATGTTGCATAAAGCATCGGCTGAACATGCGCAAAAAATCATCATTTTGGCGGACTACGAGCAAAAATTTGGCGCAGACGCCTTCACCACCACGCACTGTATGCTTGCTAGGCGCATTAACCCAAAGGCGCAAATCGTCGTAGAAATGTTAAATATTCACGCCCGCGAATACTTTGAAATCGCGGGCGCCGACGACATTATTGGCGTAGGGGAATTGGGCGGATTAATGATTACCGAGGCCTGCTTCGGCGAGAATTCAGAAATACTCGCGACACTCGACAAGCTCAAGGGCATCTCCAAAAATTGATTTTGGCCTTAGCAATTGTTAGCGATGCCACGGAAATAAGAGCGCTTCTAAAAATAGTAATTTTTTTGTGAGAGCAAGGGCAGGCAAATGCTCCTGCCTTGCCTGCATACATGCCATCCTTGGCAATAAAGTACCGCCCGGACGACTGAATGGATTCAGGAGGTAGAGCGACGCATCGGGACAGGAAGTCCTTTATTAGACATTGCAGGAGCACAATGTCGAGGAGGCCGAAGCCGAGAACCGCAGTTTACGTGGTGTAAATCACTCAGCGCATCCCTGCGCTTCACCCAACGGGCAGTAAAACTGTGCAAATTGATCCTTCAATTAGTGAGGATTTGTTGAAGCCCTCCTTGGCTTCAATCCAACGGATTGCCCTGCGGCAACCCAAAACGCTCCTGGCGTTTTGGTCGAGGACGGAACTTATGCACAGGACGTGCGGTA
>DATBNJ010000091.1:0-10266 GCA_036554385.1 Marinagarivorans sp.
TGCAAACCCGCGACCGATCTCCACCCTGCCATTTGGTGGCACTTCAGCATTAGACCTCTCATTTAACAAGACGCTAACATGTTCCTTGACGCGCCAATAATAAATGATAATAATTAGCATTACGATTACAAACAAGGCGGCGCAGTTTCAACTCTGAGCCTGCCCTTACCTATTCGCTAGATGGCAAATCCTATGGCAACACAAACATCCGTAAGCCTTTCGCTGGTCGCACGCATAGCCGCCAGCTTGGTCGGCGGTTATGCCTTTACGTGGGGCGTAATCACACTGGGCATTACAACGCTCGTTGCACTCGGCAGCGAGTATGAGCAAGCCTACCTCACCTTCAAGCTACTGGGCTTTGTGCTTTTTCTCGGGCTTTTTCTGTGGTCGTTTATCGCCAAGAGCGTAACGCTGCTTTGGCTGACGCTTGGCGGCGGCGCGCTAGTGATGACCACCCTCGCGTGGTTACTGCAAAACCAATTGCTTACCGGAGCTTAATGCAATGTTTAACAATACTCGCCAAGCTATGGCTTGGGTGCACACGTGGTTTGGCTTAGCGCTGGGTTTCGTTTTAATGGTGTGCTTCTTTTTTGGTGCGCTGTCGGTATTCGACCGCGAAATTGACCGCTGGGCCATTCCGGAAACTCGCTTTGATCCACAACCCATGCCCTCCTACGATCAAGTGCTGGCACCGGTGTTTGAAAAACTGCGCGCAAGCCCCGATGATATGGCTGCCACCGCCAAGCGCGTTGAGGGCGAACTGCCTCACCCCGATGCCCTAAAACTGGACTCCCTTTTCGCCTATACCACCCACCGCGACCCGGTATTGCGCATCGGCGGTGAATTCGGCGTACCCAATAAACCGATCAACCCTAAAGATGATCACCAACACGTGCACGGCTCCGCCACTATCGACCCGCGCACAGGCGCGTTTTTAGCCGACGACAAACTCAAAATAGGCAGCGACTTTTTTTACCCGCTGCATTACAGCCTGCATATTCACTGGAAGAACTTAGGCTACTGGATTGTCGGCTTAGCGGCACTTATTATGTTGGCGGCACTAATCTCCGGTGTTGTTATTCACCGTAAGATATTCCGCGAATTTTTCACCTTTCGTCCCAACAAAAACACCCAACGTAGCGCTCTCGACCTACACAATATGACCGGCGTAGTCGCCCTGCCTTTTCACTTCTTTTTTGCCTTTACGGGCTTGGTCATTTTTGCCGGTATTTACTTTCCCGTGAACCAAACATTTTTAAAACCGCTACACGACCAAGGCGACCAGCTCGAAGCCGCGCGCACCGGCCTGCCGCACAAACCCGCAGGCATCCCAGCTTCGCTTGCCTCTGTCGATGACATGGTCACCGAAGCTAAAAAGCGTTGGGCAAAACGCGATATGCCGGGCGATGTGGGATTTTTGTTCATCGAGCATATCGGCGACCAAAATAGTTACGTCAGCCTTTATCGCGCGGGCAGTGATCGCGTCGCGCTCGTTGGTCAGGCTATTCACTTCAAAGCGAGCACCGGCGAAGTGTTACTCGAAGAACCAGCACCTACCGTTGTCGCCAGTATTAACGAGTTTTTAACCGGCCTGCACTTGCAACACTTTCGCCATTGGTTGCTGCGCTGGCTGTACGTCATCGGCGGTCTGCTGGGCTGTATTTGTATCGCAACCGGCTTTATTTTTTATGTTGAAAAGCGCAAACACACTCACGCCAAAGCGGGCAGCCAAGGCGCCCGAACGGTCGATGCGCTAGCCACAGCCACAGTCACGGGCATGTTGCTGGCGACCGCCTTTATGCTGATCGTAAACCGGCTGCTGCCCGCCTCGCTGGAAGGCAAAGGCGACTGGGAAGAAGCCAGTTTTTGGGCCCTTTGGCTGCTCACATTGCTGCACGCCATGTGGCGCAATAAGCCTGTCAATCACGCACGACTGTCCCCCGCATGGCGAGAGCAGTGCTACGGCTTTGCATTGCTGGCGATCAGCGCCGTGTTACTCAACTGGGTCACAACGGGCGATCATCTGGGCAAAACCGCGTTTACCTACTGGCCCGTTGCGGGCGTCGATTTAAGCTTGCTAGTCAGTGCTGGCATCGCCGTCTTGGCGGCACGAAAACTTCGGCAACGCGAGCGCGAGCAAGAACGGCAAGCCAACACAATAGACTGCGCCGAATCCACAAACGCACACATCTCAACGATCAATACGCGGGAGCCCAAACATGTTTGATGCCCTAGTGTTAGGCCTTGCGTGGCTGGCGGCGATTATCGGTATGAGCTGGCTAGCCTTGTCAATGAACAACCACCACCGCCAAGCCACGGGTTTACCCTTACCCGTCAAGCAAGCGCAGACGCTGCGCATTCTGGGCGCGGCCGGTCTAATCGCAAGCTTAGGACTTTGCCTGGCGGCCGATCACATCACTATGGCCATTCTGGTGTGGTTTATGTTGCTCGCGGCTTCGGCCAGCAGCGTTGCCATGACTTTGACCTGGCGTGCCCCTTGGCTAGCACTGATGCTGGGCCGCCACCCAGCATCAGTGCCTAAACTGCGCGGGTCAGTGGGTCGCTGACTTAAGCCGCGGTGACTAATGGTGTGAACATGTGGCCTGAACATGCACGCCGTCAGGTCACGGTTTTACGGCGCTATAGTAAGGCTGACTGTGAGGCTGACAATCGCTATAGGGTTGCCATTTTGCTCCCAGAAAAAGCATCGGCTTACAACCGGCTGCCCCTTGGGCGGCATACGCCTCGCCCGTACCAGCCGCTTTAAGCAAACCAAAGATTAACTGCCCTAACCGTCGACATCGACGTATTCTCGGCACCAAACGATAATGATTATTAATAGCTCCATTACTACAATTTAAAGGTAGAACTATGTCAACAAACCGCTGTACCCAGAGACTCACTACGCGAAACAAGCACCACGGCGTAAAAATTGCCACCGCCTTGGCGCTGGGGCTCGGCTATGCGAGCCAAACTTACGCACAGGGCACTGAAGCAACGCAATCGTCAGCTAACAACGCGCAGATTATCGAAGAGGTGATGGTTGAAGGTGAACACACAGAGCAAAAACTCAGCAGCCGACTGCCCTTTGCGGTGCGCGAGCTCCCGCAGTCGGTCAGTGAAATTTCGCGCGATTTTATGGACAACATGGCGATCACCAACATCAATGATGTGATGATGAATGTGACCGGTGTTAATGTCACGCTTTACGACTCCCAGCGCCCGCTTTACTTTGCGCGGGGCTTTCAGATTACCGATTTTCAAGTCGATGGCATTCCAACCTATAGCAACTTGACCAACCAAGAATATGACACGGCGCTTTACCAGAGTATTGAAGTCATTCGCGGCGCCAATGGTTTAATCTCCGGCACCGGCGATCCCTCCGCAACGGTCAACATGATTCGCAAACGCCCCGGCAAAGCGTGGGATACCGAGCTCGCCGCCTCGGTCGGCTCTTGGAATACCCGTCGTGTCGAGGCTGATATCACCGCCCCGCTCACCAAAGACGGCAGCGTTCGCAGCCGCGTGGTGGTCGCCTATCAAGATGGCGATAGCTACCGCGATAGATACAGTGAAGATAAAACCGCGGTGCTCGGTGTGCTGGAGGCCGACCTCACTACCGACACCACAGTAGCGCTTGGCTACCAAAACCAAGACAACAACCCCGTTGGCACCATTTGGGGTACCGTACCCATTTTTGCCGCCGACGGCAGCGAAGCAAAATTCCCCGTCTCAACAAGCTTTGCGCCAGAGTGGACGCAGTGGCAACGCGAATCGTCAACCCTGTTCGTTGACCTCAGCCACCGCTTTAATGACGTGTGGAATCTTCGCGCATCAGTGAACAGAACTGAAGGCGACGTCAACAGTTTGCGGGTTTACGCGTTAGGTTATCCTGACCGCGAAACCGGCGGCGGCATGAACTTACTTTCAAGTATGCAGGCCGTAGAAGATACGCGCGATAGCCTCGACATATTTTTGACCGGCGGCTACTCGGCTTTTGGTCGCGAGCACGAACTTATTTTCGGCGCCAATATTTCGGAGCATTCATCGGAAGCCCAGGACTACTCAATTGATGAGCCTTGGCAGTACGAAGTACCCAATGCGTGGGATTATAACGGCGAAGCACCTCGGCCTAATTATCAGCGCACTGGCAGTTACGATATAACAACCACCCAACAGCGCGGTATTTATGCCGCCAACCGGTTTCGCATTACCGACGCATTATCCTTTATCGGTGGCGCCCGTTTAAGCTCTTGGGAAACGAAAAAAGACAATTTCGATGTCACTGGGAATTACGACGACACAACCGGCGACTTCGACGTCAGCGGCGAAGTGACGCCCTACGCAGGGTTGACCTATGACCTCAGCGAAACGTTAACGGTATACACCAGCTACACCGACGTCTTTAGCCCGCAAGGCAACAAAGATAAAAACGGGAATGTGTTGGAGCCCGTGGTGGGGTCGAACCTAGAACTCGGCTTAAAAGGTTCATTTTATAATCAGCAGCTGATGACTGCCGTGGCGTTATTCAATACCAAAAAAGACAACTTCGCCGTGCAAGACCCCAGCGTACCAAGCAACTTTGTACAGCCCGACGGCACGCCCGGCGCCTCTATCGCCGTTGACGGCACCGAAAGCCAAGGCGTTGAACTGGATATTAACGGCCAACTCAATGACCAGTGGACGATCAACGCGGGCTACACTTACGTTGACACTAAACGCAAAGAAACGGACCGTATCTGGACCAACTTGCCGGAGCACACACTACAGCTCTCTAGCCACTATCAACTCTCGGGCGCACTCGAAAAACTGCAGCTTGGCGGCGGCGTTAACTGGCAAAGTAAAACAGTCGGTTATGGCGTTTCGCACCCATCCGAAAACGATGCCACTTACACCCAAGACCCTTATAGTCTTGTTAACTTTTATGCCACTTGGCAATTCAACGAGCAATTTAAAGCCACCTTCAGCGGCACCAACTTACTCGACGAAACTTATTGGGCAAATATCGACTACGCCAATTACGGCGAACCTCGCAATGTGTCACTGCGACTGGCTTGGCAGCTGTAATTCGATTAGCCTCAATCACCGCGCGGCAACAGGCAACTTGGACGTGCTATTGCCGCCTATGACAAATAACGCTGCGCTTGCCGCTGAACAGGATCCTCGCTCGCAGCAACGGTAACCCTGCACGCCGCCGAAAGTAGGTCGCCAAACGGAGGTCGTCAAAAACCCACGCGCCGGTGGCTTACTCCCTGCCCTAAAAAAGAGAATCAGCTTGTGGCCGTAAGCTTAAAACACGTCTAAGGTAGTCGCCTCTATGTACTCGACTTGACCACAGGATGAACAATGCTTGAATCACTACTCGCCCTTAGCTGTGGTTACACTGTCATCGCGAGTCTAGCCTTCTGGCTAGCCTACTTTTGGGCGTATCGTTTTGACGAACACGGGCTCGATGCCAAAGTGGGCATCAGCATGTTGTTGGGCGGCATCATCACTTCGCAAAGTCTGCAATTTTGGGCCTACCTGAATCCGACGGCGGACTTTGCCATAACGCTATTTGATAATACGCTCTACTCGTTGGTGCTACTCGTAAGCGCGGCGGGATTCGGGCTTTTTAGCCGAGCGCTGCTATCGGTAAAAAAGGGGTTAAACGGCTTATTGGCGGCCCAGGCCTTGGTCATCGCTGTTAATCCATGGATAGAAAACCGTTACACCATTCCCGCTGGTTTTCTTATCGGCATTGCTTACGCCGTTTATTTTACCGCGTTTATTTGGCGAGTACGCCAGCGGCAAAAGCGTCACCGTTTAGAGCTTTCGGCCTACGTCGCCTTTGCCGTTATGGCACTGGTACTTGGTGCCGCGGCAATCGCTAACCCACACTGGCTAACGTCCCTTTACACGCTATTGGTGGCGTTGAGCGTTTTCACAATGCACCTTGCGGTAATGAAGTACCCATACTTTGTGACCGATACGGAAGAGGCCGCGCGGACAAGTTATGCCACCAGCACACTCAGCGGCGTCGACTGCCCGGCACTATTAGAACGCCTGCACTTGTTGATGGACACACAACAAGCGTATCTCGATAGCGGTACCACCTTAGCGCAAATTGCCAGCAGTTTGTCGGTGACTACACACCAGCTTTCAGAGCTGATTAATAGCCAACTGGGAATGGGTTTCTCACAATACCTGCGCAGGCTGCGTGTTGAAGAAGCCAAGCGACTACTGCTGGCCGAGCCCAAAGCTTCAATACTCTCTATTGGTTTATCGGTCGGTTTCGCCTCTCAATCCAACTTCTACACCGCCTTTAAAGAGCTCGAAGGCAGCTCGCCCGGTCAGTATCGCAAACATCACCGCCACTAAGGCTTCATTATTATCATCCTGTAAGATCATAACTTGCTGATATTATTAATTTTTAATTAACAAAACATTATTTATCCCTTTTTGATCAAAGCGGAAGTTTTTGCTGGTTGCGCTCGCTAGATTACGAGTCAGATTTCCCAAGCAACAAGCGAGGCAACGCCGTGAACAAGCATCAGAACACTCAGCGCCAACACAAAACAACTGTATTTTTCGACAGCCTTTGCCCGATATGTCGACGCGAAGTCGCTTTTTATCAAACGCTTGATAAACCCCAGCACCTTGTGTGGATCGATTTGCGTGCCCTCTCAAGCGAGCAAATGGCCGAGCAGTGGGGCTTTACCATGGCAGACGCGATGGCGCTCCTGCATGTAATCGACGCTAAAGGTCAGCTTCATATTGGTTTGGCGGGCCACATTGTGATGTGGTCGCAGCTGCCCTTTTACCGAGTGCTCGCCGCGCTGTTAAAGCGGCATCCTCGGCTGGCGCGGCGTTGCGATGTCGCCTACCAGATGTTTACGCGATGGCGACCTGGGCGCTTTAGCGCCATGCAACCGGCCGCTGGCGTCTGCTCACCCTGTCGGCCGAGCGACACTGGCTCTCCAGCACCCGGAGCACAGCCATGAATAGGTCGGTCTACCAGCAGGTGCCATGGCGCGACTTGGTTGCCTACCACCGCGGCGAAACACTTGCCGAGCTTTTACTGCCGTTACCTTGGCTGATTGCCGCTTTAACGTTTGCCAACGCCAACCAACGCATCGCAACGGCAGCGTGTGTTATTTACGTGTTTTTACTCGGGTTGCGAGTGGCTCACAATGCCTTTCACCGAGCACTCGGCTTGCCCCGCATGGGCGACCATCTTGTTATGTTTGCGATTAGCCTATTTATGCTCGGCTCGTCACATGCCATCGGCTATACCCATATCCATCATCACAAACATTGCTGTCAGCAGGGTGATGTCGAAGGCGAACTTGCGCGCTTATCGTTTTGGCGAGCATTGCTGAAGAGCCCGCTTTACCCGGTCTACATTCACATTGCCGCGCTCAAAAATGGCAGCGGTGCGGAAAAGCGTTGGATAATCGCAGAGCTTGGCGCCAGTATCTCAGTGCAGCTGATTATTCACCTTGTGCTGGCTTGGCATGCCTACGCGCTATTTACGGGGTTCATGCTATTGGCTAACGTTATCGCCCCCATGATCGGCATATGGAGCGTACACCACGGTGCCGAACACCACCCTGCCAAGGCTCGCTCGTGCCGCAAAATCTGGTTAAACCGTTTAACCGCGGGAATGTTTTATCACGCCGAGCACCATTTATTTCCCGCCGTACCAACGCGCAACCTCGCAGCATTGGCCAAGCGGCTGGATAACGCCGAGGTACCGGCCTTTTTACCGGTCGTTTGATCCGAATCCGCCACCCTCACCAGTGGGATTGTGCTCTCAGTTACAGTAAACTCGAGAACATCAACATAAATATCGCTAACGAAAATCGATGGCCGCGTCCACTTCGCGGCACGGCTGCCGCCTTATACCTAGAGCACGAGCACAATGATCTCCCCGTTACTTTGGGCCACCCGCCCGCCCCACCAAAATGCGCCCTGGCAAAAACAGCTAGCCACTTTGGGAGACACCCTAGCGCTGCCGTTAATGGCCATCCAGCCGGTGAGCTCACAAGTAGATCTGCAAGCGATTAAAAATAACGTGATGGACTTGGACCAATTCCCGCATGTCATTTTTGTCAGTCAAAACGCGGTGGCTCACGCCTTCGACGCATTTGACCGGTACTGGCCCCAACTGCCGGTCGGCGTAAACTTTTATGCGGTAGGCAGCAAAACGGCCGAAGCGGTGCGCAACCGAGGGCTTGAGGTGATTGAATGTGGCGAAGCGATGAATAGCGAAGCGCTGCTCGCGCTGCCGAGCCTGCAAAAGGTCGGTGGCGACAAGGTGCTGATTTGCCGTGGCAAGGGCGGCCGCCCACTGCTGGCAAGCACACTCGAAAATCGCGGCGCCTTAGTGAGCATTTGCGAACTTTATCATCGCGTACTGCCTAATACGGCAAAAGCTCAGCTTGCGGCCTTACCAGCGCAAAAGCACCATATTATTCCATTATTCAGTGGCGAAACTCTGCACAACCTCGTCACCGCATTACCCGACGGCTTTGACAGGCGGGCCGCGCGTATCGTAGTGCCTACACAGCTCGCCGCCGATGCCGCCGTCGACGCAGGCTTTGTCCATGTTAAAGTGGCCAGCAATGCCAGCCAAGACGCCATGCTAAACGCCACGCGTCAGTGCCTAAACCCGTGATCGACACAGACCCGTACACTATAAGGATTATCGATGAGCGATAAGCCCAAAAACGATAGCGATAAAGACATCAGCGACCACAAAGCCGATACCTCGACCGAAGCGACCGAGGTTGCCGCAAACGCCTCGGCGCCACAAAAGCCGCGGCCTGACGACATAGGTGAAACCACCGGCCAATCAATCCCTGAGGATCCCGGCGCACCCATCGCGGCGAGCGCGCAAAATGCCGATGCCGATGCCGGTGACGGCCTAAAAGAAACGCCAGACGCGCCACTCGAAAGCGACGTCGATGATGCCTCGCCCCCTAACACCCCGCGCCCCGAAAGCGCCGATGGCGAACACGACGTCGAAAGCGCTCAGCGCAATGATGCGAAATCACCGTCTGAAACCGACGACAAGGCCGATGCAACAACGCCGAGCGATGCCGAACCCCCAGTCGATAATACCGAGACAACGGCACCCGTCGCCGCGCCCCATAACACCTCAGGCACCCACACAAAACGCCCAAACCGCAAAGGTTTGTGGGTACTGGCGGTGCTCCTCGTTTTGGGCTGGGGCATAACCGGCGCCGCGGGTTACTGGGGTTATCAGCAAGCGATGCGTTATCAAAACCAAAGCGCCGATAATCAAGGCGCCATCGAGCAATTAAAAAATGAATTAACCGCCCAAATAAACACCGGCCAGCAAGCGCAAGTCGAACAGCTAAAGCGATTTCAGCAAACGGTAGATGGCGAATTTAAAGCCCTCTCTCGCGAATCCACGTCGCAACTGCAAAAGTTACTGTCTCAGCTTGAGGAGCACGAAGCACGGCTCAATGGTCAGCAAGAGCGCCTTACTGGGCTATCCACTACCTCGCGCGAAGACTGGCTACTGGCGGAGGCTGAGTATTTGTTAAAGCTTGCGAATCAGCGGGTTTTGATGGAGCGCACCCCAGCAAACGCCGTCGCCCTGTTAACCCGAGCCGACACTATTATTGAGCGCGTTGGCGCAGGTCTCGGGGACCGCGAGTTATTTGCCATTCGCAAACTATTAGCCCAAGAAATTACCGCGCTTAAACTGGTTGAGCCCGTCGATAGCCAAGGCATTTATTTACAATTGGGCTCACTGGCCGAAGCAATTGAACAACTGCCGACCTTGCCGGGCCAAGAAGAGCGCTTTAGAAACAGCAAAGCCGCAGAGCCCATGCGAGAAACCACCTGGGCGGCCTTTAAGCGCGAAATGAGCAACGTCTTCGACTTTTTGCGCAATTCATTTGACATTCGATCTGCCGACGACGAGCTAGTCAACCCGATTGTTTCCCAGCAACATTTACAGCTGATGCAATTGAATACTCGGCTTTTATTGGAGCAAGCGCAAATTTCTTTACTTAAAGAAGAATCCGTCAGTTATAAAGAAAGCCTTAAAGCCGCCAGCTCACTGGTAAACCAGTATTATTTCGAATCGCCTAAGCGCGCCGCTTTTTCCGAAGACATAATCGCCCTGGCACAAAAGGATATTGCACCCACACTGCCCGATATTTCAAAATCATTGAAGCTCTTACACAGTTACATTGCCGACCAGCACCGGCTAAATGCTCCCAGCGCAGGGCAGATCAACGGTGAAGGAGC
>DATBNJ010000098.1:0-4593 GCA_036554385.1 Marinagarivorans sp.
GGGGATCGCCGTAAATACATTCTTGTCGGCTCCCACAACGCTGGATAGCACACTCGGGGTTACTCACCAACTTTAAAGCTTTTTAATTGTTTAGCCGCTTGCTGAGTGACATCCACCAACTCGCGACTAATTGTAAACAGTTGCTCAGACTCTTGGGAGGCTTGATCGGTGTGCTGATGCATTGAAGTCACCACCATGGCCAAATTTTCAACGGTCTTGCTTTGGTGCTTAGCGACATCGGCAATATTTTGATTCATACCGTTAATTTTCTTAATTTCTTCGGTCATTGTGCGAATCGCAACACCAGCGGAATGCGTCAACTCGCCTTTTTCGTTCGCCATGGTCACGCTGACCTTCATGACATCGACTGCGCGCGTGGCCGCCTCTTGCAGCGAAGAAACCGTGGTTTCAATTTCGTGCGTTGACTGCTGGGTTTTTATCGCAAGGTTTCGCACTTCATCAGCTACCACCGCAAACCCTCGCCCTTGCTCTCCCGCCCGCGCCGCCTCAATGGCTGCGTTTAAAGCCAGCAAGTTTGTTTGCTCGGCGATGTTGTTAATAACCTCCAAAACACTACCGACCTGCTTAACATCATCGGCTAATTGCGCAATAACTTGCTGCGCACCTTCAATGTCTTTTGCTAAATGCGCAACGCCTTCGGCAGCCAAAGTTAATGTGTTGCTGCTATCGATCGCCACCGCCGCCGAATGCTGCGCGACTTGCGCGGCCTGAACCGAGAAGTTTTCTACATCGCTCACATTTAGAGTGATTGCATCAACTGAGTCGCGAGCCGACTGAGCATCAAGTTTCTGGTCCCGAATGGCTGCCCCCATACGCTCGGCGACATCATCGATATTACCGATTAAACGCTCCAAGGGCTCAAAGGCCTTAATGAGTCGCGTCATCACATCGTGCAAGCGCGCAATAAACTGATTAAACCAATGTACAAGCTGGCCAATTTCATCGTGGCTTCGAACGTCAATGCGCTGCGTTAAATCGCCATTGTCTTCGGTGGCAATGCGTTTGAGCGAGCCCACAACGGCGCGCAAATGCCGGTCGATGGCTAGCGCTATCGGCAACGCAATCAACAATAATAGAAAGGCCATTAAAAAGCCTGCGAGCACGCCTGTCATGGTTTGCTCTTTGACCGAGCTTGATATCGCGTCAAAGGACTCGTCAAATTTTTTATTTCTTTTCGCTATAAATTTGGTCAAAATATCCGCTAAATTTTGATAAACCTCGGCCTTTTGCTCGGACGTCTGTGCAATCGAGCCATAGTCCGCACTGCCATCGACCAAGCTTTGGCTCAACGGGAATGCCACCGCAATATAGGCATCAAAGCCCGACTCAATCACCGCTACGGCCTCTTTGGGCGCGGGCAAATCACGCAACGCTTGAATGGCATCTAATATGGCATTTTTTCTGGCCTTTGCCAGTTCGAGCATTTCTTGCTCGCCACTCATTGCCGCCTGGGTTAGGCCTTCGTCAATGCGCTCCATTTCAAACAATAGCCCTTTGGCGATGATAAGCGCTTGAAAATCAACCTGATAGACCGACTCAATACTGGCGAGGTTTTTGTGAGAAATACTGGAAGACAGGGATAAATAAACACCAAAAAAAGCGATTGCTATGACAGGAATCGCAAATACTTTTCGGCTAATCGGTAATCGAGAAAAAAAGTCCATGGGAATAACACGCTATGCATTCTCACTGAGTATAGCCAATAGTTGGGTTTTTCCAATGCGCTGGCCAATCGTTTCGACACAGCGCATGGGCACAGCTTGTGGAGGCAACCTTAAAAGGTTTAATTTACTCGTAGCGCAGGGTTTGTGCAGGGTTGACGCGGCTCGCCCGCCAAGCGGGATATAAGGTCGCCAAAAAACACAATACAATCGCGGTTACCACAACACGAACGATGTCCTGCCACAAAATCTGCGTGGGCAAATAAGTGAGCGGGTAAACGTCGGACTTTAAAAACTGCACGTTTAAAAAGCGTTCAAATAGCTGCATTACATCACCGACAACCGCCGAAAGCCCCAACCCAAATAGCACGCCCAACAGAGCGCCGAGCACACCGATGACCGTGCCTTGCACGACAAATACCGCCATAATCTCACGCGTGCTTGCGCCAAGAGTGCGCAGTATGGCGATGGCTCCTTGCTTTTCAACGACCACCATAATCAATGTCGATACGACATTAAAGGCGGCAATCCCCACGATGAGCGACATCAGCAAGCCCACCAAGCGCTTGGACATGTGAATGGCGTGATACAAATTGCCGTGGGTACTCAACCAACTATTGCCATAATAACCGCGCCCCAGATCCATAATCACGCCCCACAAAATATCGTGAGCATCGAACAAATCGTCCAACTTAAGGCGCATGCCAGTCACTTTTCCGTCCAATGTCAGTGCCCGTGCGGCGTCTAAATTCATCAGTGCGAGCTTGGTATCAACCTCGGTATTGGTCTTCAAAACCGCGGCCACCTCAACATAGGTAACGCGCGGTGCCGCTCTGGGGCTATTGTTGTCAGGCACTACAATCATGACACTGTCGCCCTCGTTAACGGCCAATTTTTCCGCGATGCCGACGCCGAGAACAATGCGGTCGCCGTGACTTGCCAGCGCTGCGAGATGCGGTTCAGAAAGGTACTGGGCAATATCCGAAACGCGGCGCTCGGCGGCGGGATCGATACCGTAAATGGCAACTGGCTCCGCTTGATTTGCGGCGCCGACCAAAGCGCGCACCTCGACAAATGGCGCGGCGGCGAGAACGCGGGGGTAGTTTTCCAGGCGAAGTTTTAATGTTTGCCAGTCAGCGACCCCCTCTCGATGGTAAACGGAAGCTTGCGGCAAAAGGCTTAAAATCTTTTCGCGCAGATCGCGATCAAAGCCAT
Source organism: Marinagarivorans sp. (assembly GCA_036554385.1). Taxonomy (GTDB): domain Bacteria; phylum Pseudomonadota; class Gammaproteobacteria; order Pseudomonadales; family Cellvibrionaceae; genus Marinagarivorans. The sequence continues at coordinate 2,898 of DATBNJ010000098.1, forward strand.
TCATAATCGACAATACAACAATAAGCAGTCCGACACCGACCACCAGCCCCACCATGGAAACCCGCGACAAAAAAGCGACTAACAAATTGCGCTCGCGCGCACCGACATAGCGCAAGCCAATAAATACAGAAAAGCGCGGCAGCAATGACTTCATGCCGTGACTTCCAAGGGGGTTAAACAACCATTTTTTAACTCTAATACTCGGTCTAGCTGACGCGCGATGGCCATATCGTGGGTGACCACCACAAACGCAGTAGCCAGTTGCTCACTTAGCTCTAGCATCAATGCGCGAATGGCTGCGGCATTTTGGCTATCGAGGTTGCCCGTCGGCTCATCCATCAATACGCAGGCCGGCTCACACACCAGTGCGCGCGCAATCGCGACGCGCTGTCGCTCACCGCCCGATAACTCACTGGGCTTATGCTGCAGGCGCGCCGACAAGCCCACGCGACCCAGCAGCGCTTGTGCGCTTTGGTAGGCCACTTTTTTAGGCTGCTTGGCAATTAACAAAGGCATGGCGACATTTTCGAGCGCAGTAAACTCACCCAGTAAATGGTGAAATTGGTAAACAAAGCCCAACCGCTTATTGCGAATTCGACCGCGCGCATTTTCACTGAGGGTAGAAAAAGGCTCACCTTGAATGTACACGCTACCCGCACTGGGGCGGTCGAGGCCACCCAGAATGTTTAATAAGGTCGATTTACCGGCTCCGGATGCGCCCACAATCGCCGTTTGCGTCGAAGGCAATAATGCCAGATTCAAGTCTTTGAGTACTTCGACTTGAAGCGGACCTTGGCCATAGGTTTTGGCAACACCTTGGCATTCTAATACAGCTGTCATGCATTTAACCTGTTGCAATAATCGACGGTGTTTGTCGCTTGAATTTGATGACAAAAAAGTGTCAGCGCGGTCGCACTGGGTAATGTTATATGTTGTAACGCAGCGCTTCGGCCGGTGCAATTTGGCTCGCGCGGTAAGCGGGGTAAACACTGGCGACAATGCTTACTGCTAACGCCCCGGTACAAACGACGAGACTATCGTGCAAGCGCCACTCGGACGGCAGCCGAGTTACAAAATACACACTCGGGTCGAACACCTGAACATTGAAAAACTGCTCTAATGCGGCGACCACCTCAGAAATATAAAGCGCGCCAACAATACCGCAAGCGGCGCCCAAGGCAACGCCGACCACACCTAGCGTTAGCCCTTGCACCATAAATATGGCCACCACGCCACGCGAGGTTAAGCCCATAGTTCGCAGCACGGCGATATCGCCGCGCTTTTCTGCGATCATCATGACTAAACTGGTGACGATATTAAAGGCGGCAACGGCGATAATAATCCCTAACAAAAAGCCGACCACGGTTTTTTCCATTTTGACCGCTTGAAAAAGATGCCCCTGGGTTTGGCTCCAGTCTTGTACTTTGGCCGGTTGATCGAGTTTTTTTGCCAGCTCAGCCAACACTTGAGGTGCGCGGTAGATATCATCGGTTCTTACCCGCAAGCCCTGGGTTTTGTCGCCTAGGCGCAGGAGTTTTTGCGCGTCGTGAATATGAATCAAAATGGTCGTCTGATCACTTTGCGCGCCGGTGTCAAATAGGCCCGCAACGGTAAAACGCCGGCTGCGGGGGAACACACCAGCCGGTGTCACCGCCACCTCCGGCAAAGTCAGCGTGAGCTTGTCACCCACACTCAC
>DATBNJ010000107.1:0-9748 GCA_036554385.1 Marinagarivorans sp.
GCAGTTTACGTGGGGTAAATCACTCAGCGCATCCATGCGCTTCACCCTACGGGCAGTAAACTGTGCAAATTGATCCTTCAATTAGTGAGGATTCGAGGACGGAACTGACGCCGCTATCGCGTAAAAAGTGCATTTTTAGAGGTGCCCTTTAGCCTATTGGCCCGTTTTTTTGCTCTATAACTGCTATTTATTGAAGGCTAACAGCACGGGACTCTTCTCGATTTATAGGCCGATATTAATTTTTTACCCATCAGCCCTTTTAAAACTGGCGCCCTTAAATTAAGCTCCATTGATTAACGGTTTCGTAACGGCCACGCTTTTTTCATTGAATTTCTATTTTTATAAAAGGCCACCCCGTTAAACCTCATATTGAAGCTACCCTATTATCACCCTATAAGCCAACGCGCCATGACCGTACATGATGTTGTACTTTTCACATTAATTTGTAGGCTTTACATCAACGATCAAACATTGATGTTATGGCTGCCTGCCAAACAGGCGGCTAACACGGTGGGCGGCACTTCGCGGTGGCGGCCCAGTAGCATGGTAGCAAGGGCTATACCATTTACTTTTTACCCAAAAGCGCTTTGAATATCCGCAGCATTTAGAACGAAGAAAATCTAGGGCGCAGCGTGGCCCTCAACCCAATTAGGACTAAGTCATGAACACAAAACCGTTTTCTCAAGCCTGCGAGAACAATAAAGGCCCAATACTTAGCCACCTTAAACGCCTGTTTTCCCACAGCCACTCGGTGTTAGAAATCGGTAGCGGCACGGGGCAACACGCTGTGCATTTCGCGACAATGATGCCCCAGCTCACTTGGCAAACATCCGACCGCCCCGTCAACCACGACGGCATCAATGCCTGGATAGACCATGCACCCAGTGACAATATTAAGCGTCCAGTCGCTCTAGACGTGGAATGTGATGCTTGGCCACAGCCGTATTTCGATGCGGTTTACAGTGCCAATACAGCCCACATTATGCCGTGGTCGGCTGTTGAGGCGATGTTTTATGGTATTGGCAAGGTGCTTTGTGAAGGCGGAATCTTTGCGCTTTATGGCCCCTTTAATTATGACGGTCACTACACCAGCACCAGCAATGCACAATTTGACGAATTTTTACGCGCGAGCAATCCACAGCAAGGTATTCGGGATTTCGAAGCCGTTTGCAAATGCGCAAGCGGCGCAGGCCTTCACTTTAAAGAAGATAACGCCATGCCGGCTAATAATCGTTTATTGGTGTGGTGTAAACAACTGGAAGGATAATTGCTAAGGATCATTGGCTTAGGTTAATGGGTAAGGTTAATTAAAATCAGATGGCAGCCAAGCTGTCAGCCGTAAATGCTATCGCAGTAAACCCTAAACCCATTGCCTGTAGCGCTATGGCTTAGACTATACAGCGATCGATTTGTTTATACGTAAGGATTACCAACGATGCTTAAATACCTATGCGCTGCCGCCAAAGCGCGCTTGCTTGTATTGTTATCTACAATCGCGCTGGCCAGTTGCGCGGGCGTTCCCGATAACCTCACCCCGGTCAGCCCTTTTGATGCGCAACGCTATTTGGGAAAGTGGTATGAAATAGCGCGGCTCGATCACCGTTTTGAGCGCAATTTGCAAGACGTCACGGCGACTTACAGCCTTAATGACGATGGTACTATTAAAGTCATCAATCGCGGCTTTAATACCAAAAAGCAAACCTGGAGCGAAGCTCAGGGAAAAGCCAAGTTTGCCGAAGACCGCAATACCGGTTACTTAAAAGTGTCATTTTTCGGCCCCTTTTACGGTAGCTATGTGGTGGTGGAACTGGCCGATGATTACAGCTACTCAATGGTCACAGGGCCGGATAGAGATTACTTGTGGATACTCTCTCGAACACCAACTATGGATGAATCCACTTTTAAAGCATTGCTCACCAAAGCCCAACAATGGGGCTTTGAGACTTCGGCCTTAATTAACGTAGAGCACGCAGCACGGTAGGCAAATACGCCGTTACTAAGCGCCATGAATGGTGCTTAAGGATAATACCTCGCAGGCAACTTAACGCCGGCCTCTGCGCTGCTTGGGTGCTTTGCTGTTGCTGCCCCGATCGACCCCAAAAATCACGGATATGCGGCTCATTTTGAGCTATGGTATTAGTATTGCTTAAAACTCATTGGCGTTTGCACGCTCTTATTAATCACGACGAAGAGAATGTAAGTATGAGAATTAAAGAACTGGTCGAACTTTGGGAAAACAACGCTAAACACACACTCACTAAGGAAACCTTTGGGGTCCACTTAACGATTGAAGATGCGGCCAAGCTGAAGGCGCTTAGCGATATGTACCCACAGCGGACAAAAGAGCAGCTGCTTAGCGAACTGGTGTCAGCAGCCCTGTTAGAGCTGGAATCGAGCTTCCCTTACATTGCCGGTCAAGAGATTGCCACACACGACGAATTTGGCGACCCCATCTATAAAGATACTGGCCACTCGCCTAGGTTTCAGGAGCTCACTCGTCACTATTTAGCGCACCAGCAAAGCGCCAAACAATAAATCTTGCCCTAATAATTACAGGTTTTAGTGAGGCCATCGCACGGCTAGCTGGCCGCACTCGTGCAACCTCACGCTGTGCGGCTAGGCCTAGCGGTTATGGTTAGGCTAGCGGGCTTTACACCTCCCAGCGCGCTAGCTTAACCGCTCGGCGCACCGCTCTATGCCTCCCAAACGCACTGCGCTTAAGCCTAGCACTACTTTTAACTTGTGCGGCACCCCATACCGAGCACACGCCGACCGCCGCGGCACTTGGCCAATACCAAACTCTATTCAACCGCTTTTCGCTTCAGCTTACGTGTGCATTAGCACCGGCACCTCCCCGTGGACCCGCACCAACAACAATCGTTAACTCGCCGCTCTCGGCGCAGCCCCGAGAGTGGCGCCTGTTGTGCCATAGCGTCAGCATTCAAATGCCAATTAAACCCCACGCGTGTCAATTGCTTATGGTCGCATTGACGAATGCTTGCCTTGTTATATTTTGAGTAATGCAACACATAATAACTATACGAGTTTACTCAGGTAACCAAAGAGCCCTAATATGCCAATAATTTTTCCACGCTTAATTGCAGCACTTGCAACCGCTGCGATACTTGCCCTATCTCACAATGCGTATTCCGATAGTTTTTCGTGCCCAGCACAAGCCAGTTGGGTCAGCAACCCCAGTGCCCCCAGCGAGGTACCACTCGGTGAAAATGCAGACTTCTGCCAGTTTTATCAATTTTCGTGGCAGTGGTTTTTACAATTAATGGCACCGTCGCCAGATAATGCATCCGAACGAAATTTTCAGGTACAAGAAAATTACCCCGTGCTTGAAGCGAACCAAGAAAACTCCTGCGACGATAAAATCACCTCAATGACGCTAACGCGTTCATTAGATAAAATGCCTGAAAGCTTCAACATCCCCGACCGCACCGGCCAGGCCGGCACCTCAAACGAAGGCATTTACGACCAAGCGGGCAAGGTGGTGTATTACGATGTTCGCTTTAGCCGCAATATGTGTGATATTGGAAAAATACAATCAACGCCGAACTTCCCGCCGGGAACAACGGAAATAAAAACGGCATGGAAACAACTCACAAGCAACGATGACGCAAATGACTACCTAATTATGACGGCAAATATTGATGGCGTTGCCGGCGAGGAAACACTAGGCTTAATTGGTTTTCATATTGCCATTGCCACCGAGCTTCACCCTGAAATGATCTGGGCTTCCTTTGAGCATATGGCTAATGCACCACGCTGTAATACCCCCAGCGAAGCCAATACACAATGGTCGTTCGCCAGCAAGGCCTGCATAGAAGCCCCCTCTGATTGCCAATTTAACCAAGCTGTTGAGGTCACTGAACCTAGCGGCCACGCGCCTACCGAAATTTGCCGAGTTCACCCGTTTGGCACAAAACAAGGCGATCCCAACTTTAAAAAGAATATTACCGCCATTAATGATCTCAATGCTCAGATTAATGCCTTGGTGAGTGAACTGACCCCAAGCGATCCAATGCACGTGCTGAAAAATTATTTCAATATTGGCGCTTTGTGGCTTAACGACATTACTCAACCGTCGGCCAGCGCCAAGGGCGATGTGCCCAACATTGCCAACCAACGAGGCTCTTTGCGTCTTGCCAATACGGTAATGGAGACAACCTTTCAAGACGGCTTCAAAAGTGCCACCACCTACCAGGAATACTCGTCGAACTGCTTTGGCTGCCACGAATATACCGTCGACCCTTACTACCGCAATACCGGCCCGCACAATCGGTTCGATGTCAGCCATATTTTTATTAATGACATTTTAGCGGGACAGTGTAAAACCCCTAGCGACGTTGCGACCGGCCCCATTTGGAGCGACAAAGACGCACAAGCCAAATGTGCAAAAACCTGCGAGACACAAGGCGGCTGGAATGGTAACTGGCGAACCACATCGCCCGGCGCCAGCTCGGTGTGCGCCTGCTGCGGTGCTCCCTAGCCTGTAAACAGGCTTTGGCCCTGCGCCTATCGCTGTTTATGGCACCTTTGCCAGCCCGATAAGCCAGGGTTTTACATACCTTTATTATTTGGTCACTGTTCAGCTCAGCCGCTCGCTAAAGTGAGTGGCTATTCCCCCGCTCGCTTTTGTCTTCCCCATCAAGATATGGCCAGCGCGGTATAGGGCAGAGATTATGCCAAGCGAGCATCTGCATTTGCTCCATCCTTGCAAGGCAGTTTGCGAGCCTTTAAAACTCGCACCTTTTGATTGTGACTGCGCGAAACGCTCGGGATGGCGCTTCAGGATAAGAACCGGACAGATGAATTGCGCGCCACTTATCTCGTTATACCGCCACTTGGTGTACTAAGTGTTACCTTGACTTGATGGTAAGCATGCGGCGGTCTAGCCTCTACAATGAGACATTTTTGCTATCGTGCGGCTCGGCGTTTGCCATGAGCCAAGGCACTGCGTGGCTTTAGTGTTGCATTGACAAATTCGCTTTCACTTAAAGGTTTGCCACGCCCCATGCGCTTTGCCCCTACCCTCGTTTTCGCCTTTTCATCCGCAGCGCTGTTTTTGGCGACCGTGTTTCAAGCCATACCCAGTCAGGCCGAGATCACAGGCTACCCGTGGTCCTCTGGTTTTAGCCTGGTATCCACAGAGGCGGAGGGCGAGAAAATCAGCTGGAGCTTTCAGCAGGGTGTCGAATGGAGCATCAAAGATAGCGACTGGACAGTCAGCCCTTTTGTAGGGTTTGAATATAATCGTTCCAATGTACTGCTACACTCTTGGAACAACGCCAGCAAACCGAAGTACGGCCTCGAGCTCGCGAATCAATTTAGCTTTGGGCCAATCAACTGGGGGGAATTTCGCGTGGGCGTGCAAAAGCAGAAGTATTATTACCGCGATAAAATTACCGAATACCGGCAAACCGAGCGCGAAGAGGCTTATGTACGCATGTATGTTAACGGCAACTGGTCGCGCTGATGGCGTGCCCTACTTGCACCCTTTTTACCCACTTAGCGCTTGGTGTATTATGCAAGGCTACTTACGCAACTTGCTTTTAAAACTATGATCACTCGTGGCACGCTATACACTGTTTCGGCCCCCTCCGGCGCAGGCAAAACCAGCTTAGTTAAAGCGCTGGTCGACAATACCGACGCATTGCAAGTGTCGGTTTCTCACACGACTCGAGCCATGCGCCCCGGCGAACAAGATGGCGTGAACTACCATTTTGTCGCACAAGCCGAATTTTTGGCGATGCTTGAGCAAACCGCGTTTTTAGAGCACGCCCGCGTGTTCGATCACTATTACGGCACCTCTAAAGCATGGGTCGAGCAGACATTGGCCAGCGGCATCGATGTGATTTTAGAAATCGACTGGCAAGGCGCCCAGCAGATCCGCCGATTGCTGCCCGAGACAGTCGGCATTTTTATCTTGCCCCCCTCGCAAGACACCCTCCGCCAACGCCTTACCCGCCGCGGCCAAGACGAACAGGCCATTATTGATCGCCGCATGCGCGATGCGCAAAACGAAATTGAGCACTATGTCGAAAGTGACTACTTAATCATTAACGACGATTTTGCCGTGGCACTGGCCGAATTTAAGGCCATTATTAGCGCGGAACGGTTAAAGCTCGCCAAGCAGCAAAACCGACATCAAAGCTTATTGACAAGCCTATTGTCCTAACGCCTGCATTTCCGTAGAATTACGCCCCCTTTTGCCTATCTTGAGGGTATCGCAACAGACGGCCTAGTCGCCTTTGCCCACAAGGTAGCTGCTGTGCTATTGAGCGCGTTATCGGTGCCAGTGTTGTTTTAACTGGCACAAGCTACGTCAGAATCGCCCTAGCACAAAAACGGGCCGGCAAGTACTCTTGCCAATACGCCGTAAATCATGCACATTTAAGACGCTTTAACTCAGGAAAACATCATGGCTCGTATCACTGTAGAAGATTGTTTAGAACACGTAGATAACCGCTTTGAGCTTGTTATCGTTGGCAGCAAGCGCGCTCGCCAAATTGCAGTTGGCGGTAAAGATCCATTGGTGCCAGAAGAAAACGATAAACCCACGGTGATTGCGTTGCGCGAGATTGAGCTCGGCTTGATCGACGTCAGCGTACTCGCAGAGCCCGACCCAGAGATCCAACCTTTGATGACACCTGAGCTTAACCTCGAGATGCCATCACCCGAGTAACATCGCCCGGAGGACACACTTGCTCACCATTGATTCGCTTAGTCACAGGCTGTCCTCCTATTTAGAGCCCGATCAAATTCGGGCCGTTAAGCGCGCCTATTATTACGCCGAGCAGGCCCACACCGGCCAGTATCGGCGCAGTGGTGAACCCTACATCACTCACCCTCTTGCGGTCGCCAACATCCTCGCGTCTATGCATATGGGCTATCAAAGCCTGATTGCGGCCATGTTGCACGATGTGATCGAAGACACCGGCATTAGCAAAAAAGCGATAAGCGAGCAATTTGGCGACCCGATCGCCGACCTCGTCGATGGGGTAAGCAAGCTCGCCAAAATCGAATACGAATCGCAAGCCGAAAAACAAGCCAAAAACTTTCAAAAAATGGCCATGGCGATGGCCCACGACTTGCGCGTTATCGTGGTTAAACTGGCCGACCGTTTACACAATATGCGCACTCTCGGTGCCTTAGCGCCCGCCAAAAAACGTCGCATCGCCAAAGAAACCTTAGAAATTTACGCCCCTATCGCCCACCGCCTCGGCATGAATGATTTGCGCATTGAATACGAGGATCGCTGCTTTACCGCCATGCACCCGCTGCGCGCTTCGCGTTTACAAGCGGCCCTAAAGCACGTGCGCGGCAACCGCAAAGCACTGGTCGAAAATATTCAGGACGCTATTGAAAACCGCCTGCAGCGCGAAGGTATTCCGGCGCTGGTGATCGGCCGCGAAAAGCACCTGTACAGCATTTACAGCAAAATGCGGAACAAGAAAAAATCGTTCAAAGAAATTATGGACGTGTACGCCTTCCGCGTGATTGTTGAGGATATCGACACCTGTTACCGCGCGCTCGGCGCCGTGCACAACCTGTACAAACCGATGGCAAGTGAGTTCAAAGACTATATCGCCATCCCCAAAATTAACGGCTACCAAAGTTTACACACCATTCTTATCGGTATGCACGGGGTGCCCATTGAAGTACAAATTCGCACCAAAGAGATGGACGAACTGGCCAGCCGCGGCATTGCCGCCCACTGGCTGTATAAATCTGTCAATGGCAAAGACCACGGCGAAGAATCACAAGCACGGGTCGACCGCTGGATTCAGCGCATTTTAGAAATCCAGCAACACGCGGGCAATTCGCTCGAGTTTATTGAAAACGTAAAAATCGACCTCTTTCGCGACGAAGTTTACGTATTCACCCCCAAAGGTGCGATTGTCGAACTACCGGCCGGCGCTACGCCGGTCGATTTTGCCTATAATGTGCACACAGATATCGGCAATGCCTGCGTGGCCTGTCGCATTAACGACCGCCCAGCCCCCCTTTCGCAGCCATTGCAAAGCGGGCAAAAAATTAAAATTATTACCTCCGAGGCTTCGCAACCCAACCCAAATTGGCTTAACTTTGTGGTCACCGCCAAAGCGCGCTCGGCAATACGCCACTACCTGAAAACCCAGCGTCATATGGAGTCCGTCGAGCTCGGTCGCCGCATGCTGGCGCGGGCGCTGGCCAATAACGACCTTTCGTTAGACGCCATTCAAATCGACCAATTCCAATATGTGCTGGACCTCAACAAGCTTAAAACGCGCGATGATTTATACGAACAAATTGGCTTGGGCAAAATTGCCGCGATTTCCGTGGTTAAAGGCTTGCACCCCAATGCCGACCATACCCACAGCTCAACGCCCATTACCATTGAGTCGCCCGACGGCTTGTTGATCAGCTTTGCACGCTGCTGCCGGCCAATTCCCGGCGACCCAATTTTGGGCCACTTTAGCACCGGCAAAGGCATTGTCGTACACCGAGAAACCTGCAAAAACATCATCGATCTGCGCAGCAAGGGCGAAAACATCAACGCCATCAACTGGTCCGAACAAGTCTCTGGTGAGTACTACACCGAAATCCGCGTCGAGGTGAATTCAGAGCGCGGCATTATTGCCTCGCTGGCCACGCGAATTGCAGAAACTCGCACCAACATCGAAGGCATTCAAGTTGCCGAGCGCGACGCCGAACACAGTGTCATTACACTTACCATTGCGGTGAAAAGCCGCAAGCACCTCGCCGATGTTATGCGCCGGGTGCGAACGATGCGCTCTGTCAGCTCGGTCCACCGCGGCAAGAACTAATGCGGTAATATCACCACCAAGCCCGCGCGGCGGGCTTTTCATGGCGCGGATGCAACCCGTTTAACTTTATCCCTAACTTCAAACCTAGACCCAAAGCGGCAGCCAAAAGCCGTATCACACCAAGGATCTCACATGACTAACAAAGCCATTATCTCGACTGAAAAAGCACCGAGCGCAATCGGTACCTATTCGCAAGCCGTAAAAGTGAACAACACCGTGTATTTGTCGGGCCAAATTCCTTTGGTACCCGAAACCATGACACTGGTAGAAGGCGACTTCGCCGCCGAGGCGCATCAAGTATTTAACAATCTGAAAGCCGTTTGCGAAGCCAGCAATGGCACCCTTGCCGACATCGTTAAACTGAATATTTATTTAACTAATTTAGATAACTTTGCCATTGTGAATGAAGTAATGGCCGAGTACTTCAGCGCCCCCTACCCAGCCCGCGCGGCCATTGGCATCAACCAATTACCCAAAGGTGCTCAGATCGAAGCTGACGGTATTCTCGTCATCTAGATCGCTTTTTAGTCAAGGCGAGAGAGGCATTAGCACACCGTTGTGATGCCAACTCTAGCCTTGAGCAAAAAATAACCATAGTCCAAAAGCCCGCACCGCCGTTGGCCTCAAACGACTTATCCACAGAAAACTCTCGCATTCATTGAAGCCAATTGTGTATGAAAAAGCTGGCGCTACCGCAACTCGTTATTTATGACCTCGACGGCACCTTAATTGATAGCGTGCCGGACATTGCCCGCGCCATGAATTGCGCTCTACAGGAGCTTTACGGCACCCAGGCACCGCTAGCTACCGTATCTCACTGGGTGGGCAACGGCAGCTTAAAGCTCGTTAGCCGTGCACTGGCCTTTGCCCAGCAAAGCCCGCCGCACGCTCAACAACACTTAAACGACGATACAGCCCTCGAAAAACTA
>DATBNJ010000157.1:0-14744 GCA_036554385.1 Marinagarivorans sp.
AGCGCTTAGCTTTCTTGTCTGCAACGTGGCCTTTATAGGTACGTGTTGCAGCAAATTCACCCAACTTGTGTCCAACCATTTCTTCGTTGATTGAAACAGGGACATGCTGGCGACCATTGTGAACTGCGATAGTCAAACCAACCATTTCAGGCAAAATCATTGAACGTCGTGACCAAGTTTTAATAGGACGACGGTCGTTTTTCTCGGCTGCCACTTCCACCTTTTTCAACAAATGGTGGTCAATGAACGGCCCTTTTTTTAGTGAACGTGGCACTGCAAGTTCCTCTCTATGTCCGGTCAGTCGTCGTTATTTTTTGTTACGACGACGAACAATCATGTTGTCGGTGCGCTTATTACTGCGCGTTTTGTAACCCTTAGTTGGGGTACCCCAAGGTGAAACAGGATGACGGCCACCAGAGGTACGACCTTCACCACCACCATGCGGGTGATCAACTGGGTTCATTGCAACACCGCGGACCGTAGGACGAACACCACGCCAGCGCGTAGCACCTGCCTTACCTAATGAACGCAGATTATGCTCACTATTTGAAACTTCACCCAAGGTGGCGCGACAGTCAGCAGGTACTCGACGCGTTTCGCCAGAGCGCAAACGGATAGTCGCGTAAGCGCCTTCACGTGCAACAACTTGAGCACTAGTACCCGCAGAACGCGCAATTTGCGCACCCTTGCCAGGTTTAAGCTCTACACAGTGAACAACACTACCTAAAGGCACGTTGCGCAGCGGCAAAGTGTTACCAACCTTGATCGGTGAAGCATCGCCAGACTGAATAACATCACCCGCTTTAAGTGCTTTAGGTGCAATAATGTAGCGGCGCTCACCGTCGGCATAGCAAACTAAAGCAATATAAGCTGAACGGTTTGGATCGTATTCCAAACGCTCTACTTTTGCAGGAATGCCATCTTTGTTACGACGAAAGTCGATAACGCGGTAACGCTGCTTGTGGCCACCACCAACATGACGAACAGTAATTCGACCGTTATTGTTGCGCCCACCCTTTTTCGATTTTTTTTCAATCAAAGGCGCGTGTGGAGCACCTTTATGTAAGTCAGGGTTCACCACACTTACTACAAAGCGGCGACCTGGTGACGTAGGTTTACGTTTTACAATAGCCATTTCTTATGCTCCTGCCTCTATTGAAAGAAGATCTAAATCTTGACCTTCCTCCAAGCGAACGTAAGCTTTTTTCCAGTCACTACGTTTGCCGATGCCATATCGCGTGCGCTTGGTTTTGCCTTTAACAAGCGAAGTGCGAACATCAATAACCTTCACTTCAAACAACTGCTCGACAGCAGCTTTGATTTCAGGTTTCGCCGCATCGCGTGCCACTTTAAAAACAACTTGATTTGATGCTTCAGTTAAGATCGCAGCTTTCTCAGAGATAACTGGCCCTAACAACACCTTGTATAAACGCTCTTGGTTCATGCCAAAGCCTCCTCAAGTTGCTTAAGTGCAGCAACGGTCACTACCACTTTATCAGCGCGAATCAAGCTAACAGGATCAACAGCTTGTGCATCGCACACTTCGATTTTGTGTAGATTACGTGATGCAAGGTATAAGTTTTCACTGACTTCTTGGCTAACAATCAATGCATTCGACAAACTGAACTCATTCAGCTTGGCAACCAAAGTTTTGGTTTTCGGTGCATCAACATCAAAGCTTTCAACAACAATTAAACGCTCTTGACGTGCCAACTCAGACAAAATACAACGCAATGCAGCGCGGTACATTTTTTTGTTCAGCTTTTGCTCAAAGCTACGCGGCTTAGCGGCGAAGTTAACGCCACCGGTGCGCCAGATTGGACTACGAATAGTACCGGCACGCGCACGACCAGTGCCTTTTTGACGGAATGGCTTTTTGCCGCCGCCAGAAACTTCTGAACGTGTTTTCTGAGCTTTTGTGCCTTGACGAGCACCAGCCATGTAAGCAACAACAGCTTGGTGAACAAGGTCTTGATTAAACTCTTTACCAAACGCAACATCAGAAACTGCAACAGTTCCGTTTGTGCCGCTTGGCGTAGCAATATTTAATTCCATGGTCGACCCCCTAGGAAATTAACCGTTATTACGCAATTTAACGGCAGGACGAACAATCACGCTGCCACCTGGCGCACCAGGAACTGCACCTTTGATAAGAAGCAAGTTGCGCTCAACATCGACCTTAACAACTTCCAAATTTTGTGTAGTTACACGGGCAGCGCCCATGTGACCGGCCATTTTTTTGCCTTTAAATACACGACCTGGAGTTTGACACTGACCAATTGAACCTGGCGCACGGTGAGACAAAGAGTTACCGTGAGTCGCATCTTGCATTGAAAAATTCCAACGCTTAACGCCACCGGCAAAACCTTTACCTTTTGATTGACCTGTTACGTCAACTATTTGACCAGCTTCGAAAGCTTCTACTGTAATCTGACCACCCACTTCGAAAGCTTCTTGCGCATCATTGCGAAGCTCTACCAAAATGGCAGCGGCTTCTGACTGTGCTTTTTCGAAATGGCCTTTTTGTGGCTTTGTTACACGGGAGGCTCGACGAGACCCTACAGCTACTTGAATTGCATTGTAGCCGTCGGTTTCTGCATTCTTAACCTGGGTGATGCGGTTGGGCTCGACCTCAACCACAGTGACAGGAATGGAGGAACCATCTTCTGTAAATATACGTGTCATACCGCTTTTGCGGCCGACAATACCAATCGTCATTGTTTTAACCTCAAGTGTACGGGGCTCTTACCCGCTATGGCCGCCCATCTCAGAGCGTTACACACCCCAAATGGACTTGCCGGTAAGGGGCTGGTTTTGGAGCTTCAATTAACCGAGACTAATTTGAACTTCAACACCAGCCGCCAAATCTAGCTTCATTAGGGCGTCTACAGTTTTCTCGGTTGGTTCTACAATATCGAGCAGACGCTTATGAGTGCGAATCTCGTATTGATCGCGCGCGTCTTTGTTAACGTGCGGCGAAATCAAAACAGTAAACTTTTCTTTGCGTGTAGGAAGCGGAATAGGACCGCGAACCTGCGCGCCAGTGCGTTTTGCTGTTTCAACAATTTCTTGTGTTGAAGCATCGATCAGCTTGTGATCAAACGCTTTCAAGCGAATTCGTATGCGTTGATTCTGCATGTGAACCAAAACTCCAGTAATTTTTAAAGAACTTTTGGTTGAGCGCCTTCTGGGCCCATCCAAAATGGAGGCGGCATTCTATGGGTGGGCCAACACCTTGTCAACAGCCCTACAGAAAAAATCGCATATTTTTTGGCCAACACAGTCCTTTTGTGACCAAACACAAAAAAAGGAGCCCAAAGGCTCCTTTTTACAAGCCTGCGAACCTTACGGCCCGCAAACCTGAACGCAGAACTTACTCTACGATTTTAGCTACAACACCAGCACCAACGGTACGACCACCCTCGCGGATAGCGAAGCGTAAACCTTCATCCATCGCAACGGGGTTGATCAAAGTAACAGACATTTTGATGTTGTCACCAGGCATTACCATTTCAACACCCTCTGGAAGCTCACAAGCACCAGTGATGTCAGTAGTACGGAAGTAGAACTGTGGACGGTAGCCTTTAAAGAATGGCGTGTGACGACCACCTTCATCTTTAGACAACACGTAAACTTCTGCTTCGAACTTGGTGTGCGGGTTGATTGAACCTGGCTTAGCCAATACCTGACCACGCTCAACGTCTTCACGCTTAGTACCACGCAAAAGTACACCAACGTTCTCACCTGCACGACCTTCGTCAAGCAGCTTGCGGAACATTTCTACACCCGTACAAGTGGTTTTGGTGGTATCACGAATACCAACAATTTCGATCTCTTCACCCACTTTAACGATACCACGCTCAACACGGCCGGTAACAACAGTACCACGACCAGAAATTGAGAATACGTCTTCGATAGGCATAATGAATGGCTTATCGATATCGCGCTCTGGCTCAGGAATGTAAGTATCCAAAGCTTCAACCAACTTCTTAACAGCGGTTGTGCCAAGCTCGTTGTCGTCTTTACCTTCCAACGCCATCAATGCAGAACCCGCAATGATTGGCGTGTCGTCGCCTGGGAATTCGTAAGTTGACAACAAGTCACGAATTTCCATTTCAACAAGCTCAAGCATTTCAGCGTATTCTTCTGAATCAACGCCACCACAGTCTTCTGCAAGAAGGTCAGCTTTGTTCAAGAATACAACGATGTAAGGAACACCCACCTGACGAGACAACAAGATGTGCTCGCGCGTTTGTGGCATTGGACCATCGGTAGTACCACAAACCAAGATAGCGCCGTCCATCTGAGCAGCACCAGTAATCATGTTTTTAACATAATCGGCGTGGCCTGGGCAGTCTACGTGTGCGTAGTGACGAGTCGGTGAATCGTACTCAACGTGAGAAGTCGCGATGGTAATACCACGCGCTTTCTCTTCAGGAGCATTATCGATACCGTCAAATGCAACAGCAGTACCACCGAAAACTTCAGCACATACGCGCGTTAACGCTGCAGTTAAAGTTGTTTTCCCGTGGTCAACGTGGCCAATAGTACCAACGTTAACGTGGGGTTTATTACGTTCAAATTTTTCTTTTGCCACTTTTAAAGTCCTCTTAAGAAATTACTTTAGTGAAGTCAGATAAAAACCAATTATTCGCCGGCACCATCTTTCAAATTAGATTTTAGCGATGATTTCCTGTGCAACATTTCCCGGAACCTCAGCATATTTAGAGAATTCCATCGCATATGTTGCTCGACCCTGTGTTGCAGAGCGTACGGCCGTTGCATAGCCAAACATTTCTGCCAAAGGTACTTCAGCTGTGACAACCTTACCGGAAACACTTTCATCCATACCTAAAATTAAGCCCCGACGTCGATTCAAGTCGCCAACTACATCTCCCATGTTCTCTTCGGGAGTAACCACTTCAACCTTCATCACAGGCTCTAACAGGACAGCACCACCAAACTGAGCTAGCTTTTTAGTTGCCATCGAGGCAGCAATCTTAAAGGCCATTTCAGAAGAGTCAACATCGTGGTACGAACCGTCGTAAATTGTCGCCTTTAACCCGAGCAAAGGATAACCGGCAACTACGCCATTTTTCATTTGCTCTTCGATGCCTTTTTGGATTGCAGGAATGAAATCTTTGGGTACAACACCACCCACAATTTCATTCACAAACTCCAAACCTTCGGAAGACTCGTCCTCGCCCGGCTCGAATTTAATCCAAACGTGTCCGTACTGGCCGCGACCGCCAGACTGACGAACAAATTTACCCTCGATCTCGCAGGGTGTGCGAATTGCCTCTCGGTAAGCCACTTGCGGCTGACCAATATTCGCCTGAACACCAAACTCACGACTCATGCGGTCGACAAGGATATCCAAGTGCAACTCACCCATGCCGGAAATAATGGTTTGCCCCGTTTCTTCGTCGGTTCTCACCTGAAAAGACGGATCTTCTTGGGCTAATTTGCCCAACGCAATACCCATTTTTTCCTGATCTGCCTGCGTACGCGGCTCGACGGCCACCGAAATCACAGGCTCGGGAAACTCCATACGCTCCAAGGTAATTACGTCACTTTGGGCACACAAGGTATCGCCCGTGGTGACATCCTTAAAGCCAATTCCCGCGGCGATATCGCCCGCGAGAACCTCTTTAATCTCTTCACGCTGATTGGCATGCATCTGCACCATGCGGCCGACGCGCTCTTTTTTACCTTTAACGGGGTTATAAACAGAATCGCCTTGCTTTAGCGAGCCCGAATAAACGCGGAAAAAGGTCAAGGTCCCAACAAAGGGATCCGTTGCAATTTTGAAGGCTAACGCAGCAAAAGGTGCCTTGTCGTCAGCGTCACGGGTTGCAACCGTACCGTCTTTATCATCGAGCACACCCTCGATCGCCTTAACCTGATCAGGCGCCGGCAAATACTCGATAACAGCATCCAATACCGCCTGCACACCCTTGTTTTTAAAGGCAGAGCCGCCGAGCACTGGAACCAATTTATTTTCGAGCGTCAGCTTGCGAATACCAAACTTAATTTCTTCCTCGGTCAGCGCATTGCCCTCGAGGTATTTCTCAGTGAGCTCGTCGCTTGCCTCTGCCGCAGACTCGACCACAAACTCACGCATTTCCGCGCACAGCTCTGCCAGCTCAGCGGGCACATCTACATACTCAAAGGTGGTGCCCTGGTCTTCTTGATTCCAGATAATCGCTTTATTCTTAACGAGGTCTACAACACCTCTGAAATCTTCCTCTGAGCCAATTGTCATATGCAAAGGAACAGCATTGGCACCCAACCGAGTCCGCAGCTGCTCAACAACGCGACGAAAATCGGCGCCGGTACGGTCCATTTTGTTAACAAAGACCATACGGGGCACTTCATATTTATTGGCTTGACGCCAAACAGTCTCGGTTTGCGGCTGCACACCCGATGAGCCACACAACACGACAACTGCGCCATCCAACACACGGAGCGAACGCTCTACCTCGATGGTGAAGTCTACGTGGCCGGGAGTATCAATAATATTGATTCGATGCTCTTCGAATTGCTGCGCCATACCCCGCCAAAAGCAGGTGGTCGCAGCAGAGGTAATGGTAATACCTCGCTCTTGTTCTTGAGCCATCCAATCCATCGTCGCGGCGCCATCGTGCACCTCGCCGATTTTATGCGAAACGCCAGTATAAAAAAGCACTCGCTCCGTCGTTGTGGTTTTACCCGCATCAACGTGCGCACAAATACCAATATTGCGGTAACGCGAAATTGGAGTTTTACGTGCCACTATGCCGTTCCTCGGAATTCAGATAAATAATTAATTCGCCCTAAAACAGGGCCAGACAAACAACGAAAAGGCAGCAAATAGCTGCCTTTTCGTTGTAAACACTACGCAATTCTTAGAAACGGAAGTGCGAGAATGCTTTGTTCGCTTCCGCCATGCGGTGAACATCTTCACGTTTCTTAACAGCAGCACCTTTGCTTTGTGAAGCATCGATCAACTCACCAGCCAAGCGGAAAGCCATAGACTTTTCACCGCGACCACGAGAGTAATCAACCAACCAACGCATAGCCAAGGCTGTGCGGCGAGAAGGACGAACTTCAACAGGTACTTGATAGGTTGCACCACCTACACGGCGAGACTTAACCTCGACCATTGGTGCTACATTTTCGAGCGCTTCTTGGAATACTTCCAACGGATCTTTGCTGGTTTTCTCAGCAACAACATCCAAAGCACCATAAACGATACGCTCTGCAACAGCTTTCTTGCCGCTTACCATAACGTGGTTCATAAACTTAGCCAACGTTTGATCTCCAAACTTTGGATCAGGAAGAATCTCACGTTTTGCGACGACGCGTCTTCTTGGCATAAAACTACACTCACTTTAATTCAGGTTTGCCTGAGACTTAATAGACTTAATTGTTAACTATCAGCTCAGCCTTACTGGATCTTAAGACTTAAAAACGTTAAGCGACCTTACTTAGGACGCTTGGCACCGTACTTAGAACGAGCTTGCTTACGATCGGCAACACCAGAGGTGTCAAGCGAACCGCGAACAGTGTGAGAACGAACACCTGGCAAATCTTTTACACGACCGCCACGAATCAAAACAACACTGTGCTCCTGCAAGTTGTGTCCTTCACCACCGATGTAAGAAGTCACTTCGTAGCCGCTAGTTAAGCGTACACGACAAACTTTACGCAATGCAGAGTTTGGCTTCTTAGGGGTTGTGGTGTAAACGCGGGTGCAAACACCGCGACGCTGAGGACAGTTTTGCAACGCAGGAACGTCACTCTTCTGTACTTTACGTTTTCTCGGCTTACGAACCAACTGGTTGATCGTTGCCATGGAAAAAACTCCAAAAATAAATTACGCCGTAATTAAACAGCAATTAAACAAAAACGGGTACCAACGACCCGCCCGCAAAATGCGGGTGGCGCATAATAAAGGCGCCACCCAGTAAGGTCAAGCAGTGATTGCCTGAAAATTAGTCATTGCTTGAGCGCAAGGCCTCTGTCAGCGCCGCTTCAACTTCTGCTGCACTTACGCTTTCAGTGACCACGTCTTCCACTTGCTCACGCTTGCGACGACGCTCTTTGTGGTAGGCCAAACCCGTACCCGCTGGAATCAATCGTCCCACAACCACGTTTTCTTTCAAGCCGCGCAAGGTATCGATCTTGCCGGTAACCGCAGCCTCGGTTAAAACCCGTGTCGTCTCCTGGAACGATGCCGCCGAGATGAACGACTCAGTCGCCAAGGACGCTTTAGTAATACCTAACAGCTCACGCACATAGCGCGCAGGCTGCTTACCCTCGGCGCGCAGTTTTTCGTTTTGCTCCAGCACGCGCACGAACTCGGCTTGCTCGCCTTTAACGAAGTCGGAATCTCCCATTTCGGTAATCTCAACTTTGCGCAACATCTGACGAACGATCACCTCGATGTGCTTATCGTTGATTTTTACCCCCTGCAAACGGTAAACATCTTGAATTTCGTTGGTGATGTAATCAGCTAAGGCAGCAACACCCTTAAGACGCAGAATATCGTGCGGGTTAGATGGACCGTCGGAAACAACCTCACCCTTAGTGACCGCCTCGCCTTCAAACACCGTCAACTGGCGATGCTTAGGAATCAGAACCTCATAATGGGTTGAGCCGTCTTCGAGGACTTGGTCATTAGGCGGCGTAATCACTAAGCGACGCTTGCCTTTGGTTTCTTTACCAAATGAAACGGTACCTGAAATTTCAGCAAGAATCGAAGGCTCTTTCGGCTTACGCGCTTCAAACAAGTCGGCAACCCGTGGCAGACCACCGGTAATATCGCGGGTTTTTGAGCTTTCTTGCGGAATACGCGCAATAACGTCACCCACATTAACCATGTCGCCGTCAGCCAAACTTAAAATCGACTTATGCGGCAGCATGTAGTGCACGGGCTGATTGGTGTTCGGCAGCATCAATTCGTTGCCATCTTCATCAACCAAGGTTACCGCAGGCTTAAGGTCTTTACCGGCAGAAGGACGCTCAGACGGGTCGAGAATCTCGATAGAGGTTAGACCTGTGATCGCATCTTGTTGACGACGGATCGACAAGCCTTCTTCCATGCCGCTTAAAACAACCTTACCGGTTAGCTCTGTGACAATGGGGTGAGTGTGCGGATCCCATTTGGCAGCGATAGTACCACCGGCAATTTCCGCGCCCTCTTTGGCAATAATCACAGCACCGTAAGGGATCTTATAACGCTCGCGCTCGCGACCCGAAGCATCAGCAACGGCGATCTCACCAGAGCGCGATACCGCAACTAAAGACCCATCGGCTCGAGATACCGTTTTAATATTGTGTAAACGAATCGTACCGTCTTGCTTCACTTGAACGTTATCAACCGCAGAAGCTCGCGATGCCGCACCACCGATGTGGAAGGTACGCATAGTCAGCTGGGTACCTGGCTCACCAATGGATTGCGCTGCAATAACACCGATCGCTTCACCCACGTTAGCGCGGTGGCCGCGAGCCAAATCACGGCCGTAGCACTGGGCACAAATACCGTGGCGCGTTTCACAGTTAATCGCGGAGCGAACAATCACTTCGTCGATCGCCATATGCTCTACGCGCTCGACCCACTTTTCATCGATCATGGTGCCGGCAGGCACGAGGATTTCATCAGTACCCGGGCGAACAACGTCTTGCGCAATTACGCGACCCAAGATGCGATCACCCAAGGACTCAATGATGTCACCGCCTTCGATCACGGGTGTCATGGTCAAACCGCGATCGGTACCGCAATCGGTTTCGGTAATCACCACGTCTTGCGCCACATCGACCAAACGACGCGTCAAGTAACCGGAGTTTGCCGTTTTAAGTGCGGTATCCGCCAAGCCTTTACGCGCACCGTGGGTAGAAATAAAGTACTGCAGTACGGTTAGGCCTTCACGGAAGTTCGCCGTAATGGGTGTTTCAATAATCGAGCCATCCGGGCGCGCCATCAAACCACGCATACCGGCAAGCTGACGAATCTGAGCTGGTGAACCACGGGCACCAGAGTCGGCATACATAAAGACGGAGTTAAACGAAGGCTGAAGCTCTTGTTCGCCGTTTTTATTAACCACCGGCTCGGTCGAAATACCTTCCATCATCGACTTCGCAACCAAGTCGTTGGCGCGCGACCAAATATCGATAACCTTGTTGTATTTCTCGCCCTGCGTCACTAGACCAGAGGCATATTGCGTTTCGATCTCTTTCACTTCCGCTTCGGCACGCGCAATAAGCTCGGCTTTTTCGGCAGGAATTTCAAAGTCGTTAACGCCAATCGACGAGCCCGACTTGGTAGAGAAGTCATAACCCATATACATCAGTTGGTCGGCAAAGATAACCGTCGCTTTCAAACCGACAATGCGGTAACAGAAGTTGATCACAGCCGAGATCGCCTTCTTCACCATGTTGCGGTTAATTAAATCGAAAGGCACACCATCGGGAACAATCTCCCACAACAAAATACGGCCAACGGTAGTATCGACAATGCGGGTCGTCTCTTCCGTTTCGCCGTCTTCGCTCATGACGATATCGTGAATACGGCACTTAATGCGCGACTGCAACTCCACTTTGCCAGAGTAAAAAGCACGAGAAACTTCTTGCGCATCGGAGAAGGCCATACCCTCACCCATGCCGTTAACGCGCTCGCGCGTCATCCAGTACAAGCCCAATACAACGTCCTGAGACGGTACGATAATGGGCTCACCAGATGCTGGCGATAAGATGTTGTTGGTTGACATCATCAGGGCGCGCGCTTCTAGCTGTGCCTCGATAGTCAAAGGTACGTGCACCGCCATTTGGTCGCCATCGAAGTCGGCGTTATAAGCCGCACATACGAGCGGGTGAAGCTGGATCGCTTTACCTTCGATAAGAACAGGCTCAAACGCCTGAATACCCAAACGGTGAAGTGTAGGTGCACGGTTCAACAATACGGGGTGCTCGCGAATCACTTCATCTAAGATATCCCACACAACGGGTTCTTCGCGCTCGACCATCTTTTTAGCGGCTTTAATCGTGGTCGCTAAACCGCGCAACTCAAGCTTGCTGAAAATAAAGGGTTTAAACAGCTCCAATGCCATCTTCTTGGGAAGACCGCACTGGTGAAGGCGTAAAGTAGGACCCGTCACAATGACCGAACGACCCGAGTAGTCAACACGCTTACCCAATAGATTCTGACGGAAACGACCCTGCTTACCTTTAATCATATCGGCAAGCGATTTTAATGGGCGCTTGTTAGAACCGGTAATGGCGCGACCACGACGGCCGTTATCCAGCAGTGCATCTACCGACTCTTGCAGCATGCGCTTTTCGTTGCGCACGATAATGTCGGGCGCGTTCAAGTCCAACAGGCGCTTTAAGCGGTTGTTACGGTTGATAACGCGGCGGTACAAATCGTTAAGATCTGAGGTCGCGAAACGGCCACCATCAAGCGGCACCAAGGGACGAAGATCCGGTGGCAGCACTGGCAAGGCTTCAAGTACCATCCACTGCGGCTTATTGCCAGAGTTAATGAAAGCTTCAACTAGCTTTAAGCGCTTAGACAGCTTTTTAATTTTGGTTTCAGAGTTGGTATTTGGAATTTCCTCACGCAGCATTTGCGCTTCGGCATCCAAATCGATATCCATCATTAAACGCTGAATCGCTTCGGCGCCCATTTTAGCGTCGAAGTCGTCACCAAACTCTTCCATGGCTTCGAAGTATTGCTCATCAGTCAACAGCTGGCCGCGCTCAAGCGTGGTCATGCCGGGATCGACAACAACATAAGATTCGAAGTACAGCACGCGCTCGATACTGCGCAGTGTCATATCAAGCAATAAACCGATGCGGCTGGGCAGCGACTTCAAGAACCAAATGTGAGCACAAGGTGCCGCTAGCTCAATGTGCGCCATGCGGTCGCGGCGGACCTTAGCCAAAGTGACCTCAACGCCACACTTCTCACAAATGATGCCGCGGTGCTTCATGCGCTTGTACTTACCGCACAAGCACTCGTAATCTTTAACTGGGCCAAAAATCTTGGCGCAGAACAAACCTTCACGCTCGGGCTTAAAGGTACGGTAGTTAATGGTTTCGGGCTTTTTAACTTCACCGAATGACCAAGAGCGGATCATTTCAGGTGACGATAATCCGATGCGAATACCATCGAACTCATCCGCCTGCCCTTGGTTTTTCAAAATGTTCAGCAAATCTTTCAAGGTGTTTCCTCCAGTGGGTGCCTTGCACAGTGGGCTGGTGTAAACACCAACCCACCACCGTTTTAGGGGTCTACTTTATTTAGTGTCCAAAATACGGATTAAGAGTCGTGCTCAAGTTCGATATTGATACCCAAAGAGCGGATCTCTTTCACCAATACGTTGAAAGACTCTGGCATACCAGGCTCCATGCGGTGGTCGCCATCCACAATGTTTTTATACATTTTGGTACGACCGTTCACGTCATCCGACTTAACCGTTAGCATTTCTTGCAAGGTATAAGCAGCACCGTATGCCTCAAGTGCCCAGACTTCCATCTCACCGAAACGCTGACCACCGAACTGCGCTTTACCACCCAGCGGCTGCTGAGTTACAAGGCTATAAGAACCGGTAGAACGGGCGTGCATCTTGTCATCAACCAAGTGGTTAAGTTTCAGCATGTACATATAACCAACCGTGGTTGGGCGCAAGAACGGATCGCCCGTACGACCGTCACGTAGCTGCATTTGACCTGAATCAGGCAAATCGGCTAAGCGCAGCAGCTCTTTGATTTCGCTCTCTTTGGCACCATCAAACGCTGGCGTTGCCATAGGCACACCTTCGCGTAAGTTTTCCGCCATCTCCAAGATTTGCACATCACTAAAGGAGGCTAAATCTTCTTTGTCTTTGGCCATGCCCGACTTGTTGTAGATTTCTTCCAAGAAATCGCGCACCTCAGCAACTTCGCGCTGCTCTTGAATCATGGTATCGATTTTCTCACCCAAGCCTTTTGCGGCAAGACCTAAGTGCATTTCCAATACCTGACCCACGTTCATTCGCGAAGGTACACCCAGCGGGTTGAGCACGATATCCACGGGCACGCCGTTTTCATCGTAGGGCATATCTTCTACCGGCATAATCACCGAGATAACACCCTTGTTACCGTGACGACCGGCCATTTTATCGCCGGGCTGAATGCGACGCTTGATAGCCAAGTACACCTTAACAATTTTAAGAACGCCAGGCGCTAAATCATCGCCGGTTTCCAATTTGCCTTTCTTGTCTTCGAAGCGGTCATCAAGCTCTTTGCGACGCTCAGCAAGGCTTTCCTCTGCGCGGTCGATTTGCTCGCTAAGCGCGTCCTCGTCCATGCGGATTTTAAACCACTCTTTATTGGGCAGCGCATCGAGCTGCTCGTCGGTGACCGGGCTGCCTTTTACAACACCTTTACCACCCGCGGCAATTTGCCCAACCAATGCAGCGCGCAAACGCTCAAAAGTTGCCGCTTCAACAATGCGGTACTCTTCGTTAAGATCTTTGCGCACTTGATTAAGCTGTGAACGCTCGATATCACGTGAACGCTGATCTTTTTCTAGACCATCGCGGGTGAATACCTGCACATCAATTACCGTACCTTTCGTGCTGGTCGGCACACGCAGCGACGTATCTTTAACGTCACTGGCTTTTTCACCGAAAATTGCACGCAGTAACTTTTCTTCCGGGGTTAATTGCGTTTCACCCTTAGGCGTAACTTTACCCACTAGAATGTCACCGGGGCCCACTTCGGCACCGATATAAACCACACCCGATTCATCCAGCTTAGATAGCGCAGATTCGCCGACATTCGGAATATCCGCCGTGATCTCTTCGCTACCTAACTTGGTATCACGCGCGATACAGGTCAGTTCTTGAATGTGGATTGTGGTGAAGCGGTCTTCTTGCACAACGCGCTCACTAACGAGAATTGAATCCTCAAAGTTGTAACCGTTCCAAGGCATAAAGGCGATGCGCATATTCTGCCCCAACGCCAGCTCGCCCATATCGACAGAAGGACCATCAGCGAGAATATCACCACGGTTAACGGTATCGCCAGAGCGGACAATCGGACGCTGGTTAATGCAGGTGTTCTGGTTAGAGCGGGTGTACTTGGTGAGGTTGTAAATATCAACACCCGCATCACCGGCTTCAACTTCGTCCTGTGCTGCGCGCACAACAATGCGGCCCGCGTCCACGCGATCAATAACACCGCCGCGCTTCGCCACCACACAAACGCCGGAATCCGAAGCCACTTTGCGCTCCATGCCGGTACCCACCAATGGCTTTTGCGCCTTCAATGTGGGTACTGCTTGACGCTGCATGTTCGAGCCCATCAAGGCGCGGTTGGCATCATCGTGCTCGAGGAATGGAATAAGCGAAGCCGCCACCGAAACAACCTGACGCGGCGACACGTCCATATATTGCACTTCAGACGGATCGACCAAGGTAAATTCGTTCATGTGACGCGACGAGACTAGCTCATCGATCAAATTGCCGTTTTCGTCTTGCGTCGCCGATGCCTGCGCAATCACGAATTTAGATTCGTTAATCGCTGACAAGTATTCGATGTCGTCAGTCACTTTGCCGTCGACCACTTTGCGCACGGGACTTTCTAGGAAGCCGTAGCTGTTGGTGCGAGCATAAGTTGCCAACGAGTTGATCAAACCAATGTTTGGACCTTCTGGCGTCTCAATCGGACAAACGCGACCGTAGTGAGTCGGGTGTACGTCGCGAACCTCAAAGCCTGCA
>DATBNJ010000221.1:0-15750 GCA_036554385.1 Marinagarivorans sp.
GGGCAATACCTTAAGCCTAGCGGATGATTACTTTTTGTCCAGAATTTAGAGTGTGTGTCCATCTAAGTTCAGATATTCGGGCTTGCTTAAATGTTAAAAGCGACGGCGGGCTGGCAGTCGCTAATCGGCGCGATGGCATCAACTAAATCGGCAGGGTGGTCAAATTTCACCAGCCCCCACACCGAAGACCACTTAGCGCCAAAAAGCTCGATAGCGATACCAACGGTGCAAATACGAGGCGTTAGAAAGCATCGATTAAGTGATGCTTAACGGCAAAACCTAAACCCGAAACACTTGATCAATGCGATCAAAGAGCCGTGCGATATCATCGCCGCTAAAGCCACGATAATATAAAAAGCGCTGTTGTTTGCTGCGCTCTTTGAGGTCTTGCGGGGGCAGTCCAAACTTCTTTTGCCAAGTGTTATAAATAACCTCGTCGGTATTAAGGTCGTCATCGCCGTTGGCATAGGCGCCAAGTGCCTTAGTAGCAATGGGCTCATCGACCCCTCGCTGGCCTAGTTCTAAAGCAATGCGCTGCAAGCCAAAGCCTTTGCGCAAGCGGCTGCGCACGTAAGCTTCAGCAAAGCGCTCGTCGCTTTGATAACCACTACGCGCCAACTCGTCCAGCACACAACTAATAAGGCGCTGGTTTTGCCCAGTATTTTCGGTTTCGAATACTCGGTGCGACGCCAGCTTACGGCTCAGTTCGGCACGCGAATGCTCGCGTCGAGCTAATAACTCGATGGCTTTGTTGTAGAGCGTTCGATAGTCGTCGGGGTGGCTATCCCGGGGATTATCGTCGAACATTTCGCCCCCTTTTCAAGGTACTAAGGTATAAAAAAAGCGTTACAACCGAGCTGTAACGCTTTTGCGATAACGCGCCTAAGGCTTTAGCTTTAGGCTTCGTCTTCCTCTATGACGCCCTCTTTCACCAAGGGCAAGTCACCGAGGAGTTTTTCTTTAATGGTGGTTTCCAAGCGCTCGGCAAGCTCTGGATGCTCGCGCAAGTATTGAATAGAGTTTTGCTTGCCTTGACCGATCTTTTCGCCTTCGCAGCTGTACCAAGCGCCGGCCTTATCGACCAAACCTAGTTTTACGCCATAGTCTATGACTTCACCTAAGCGGTTAATCCCCTGACCATACAAAATTTGGAATTCCGCTTGCTTAAAGGGCGGCGCGACTTTGTTTTTAACCACTTTAACGCGAGTTTCTGAACCGACGACTTCGTCGCCCTCTTTTACCGCGCCAATGCGGCGGATATCGAGGCGTACCGATGAGTAGAATTTAAGCGCGTTTCCGCCGGTGGTGGTTTCAGGGTTGCCAAACATGACACCAATTTTCATACGGATTTGGTTAATAAAAATGGCCAAGCAATTGGCATTTTTAATATTGCCGGTAATTTTACGCAGCGCCTGCGACATCAAACGAGCTTGTAAACCCACGTGGTGATCACCCATTTCGCCTTCGATTTCCGCCTTAGGCGTTAGCGCGGCAACGGAGTCAACCACCAAAACATCAACAGCGCCAGAGCGCACAAGCATATCGGCAACTTCTAGGGCTTGTTCGCCGGTATCGGGCTGAGAGACTATCAAGTCATCAACATTAACGCCTAGCTTTTCGGCGTAGATTGGGTCGAGCGCATGCTCGGCATCAATAAAAGCGCAGGTGCCGCCTTTTTTCTGTGCCTCGGCAATCACCTGTAGCGTTAAGGTGGTTTTACCAGAGGATTCAGGGCCGTAAATTTCGACTATTCGGCCCCTTGGTAGCCCGCCAATGCCCAAAGCCACGTCTAACCCCAAAGACCCTGTTGATATACTGGGTATCGCGATGCGCTCTTTGTCGCCCATGCGCATAACTGTGCCTTTACCAAATTGGCGATCAATTTGAGAAAGTGCGGCGGCGAGTGCCTTTTCTTTATTCGCGTCCATTAAGGTCCCCTTTTTGGTAAAAAAAAATTGGTGCGCGTGATTTTGCACAATAGGTTGCAAGCTGCGCATTCTATAGCTTTAACAGCGATGTTTGAAGAATAAGACACAACCACTGTATAAGCAACCATGATTTGTATGTTTATACAGTATTTTTGATATACCGGCGCAGGAGGACGACCAAGCAAGGCGCCTAAAGGGCACCGCTGAGCCTTTAGATGCTAGCTATGTGCTTGCCAAGCTGCTCTAGTACAAACAGGACTGATTGCTTTCTTATGCTGTCTCGGTCGCCGCTAAAGTGCTGCGTCGAAAGCGCCGCCTGACTCGGTGACCCCCATGCAAAACACACCGTACCCACCGGCTTTTGGGGCGTGCCGCCACCGGGCCCGGCTATGCCTGAAACGGCAATGCCAAATTCAGCGCCTGCTAGCTCGCAAGCGCCCATCAACATTTGGGCAACCACTGGCTCGCTAACGACGCCGTGGTCAGCAATGGTCTCTTCAGACACATTCAACAAACGCGACTTAAACCCGTTGCTATAGGTTACCAAGCCCAACTCAAACCAAGACGAACTGCCGGCAATGGCGGTAATGGCAGCAGCCACGGCCCCGCCGGTGCAGGATTCAGCCAGCGCGAGCTTGGCGTTGCGCTGCGCTAACAAGTCCCCCACCCATTGCGCCAGAGCCTGTATTTCGGTGTTAATCAACATTGGCGAACCACCTTAAAAGTTCTTATCTTGAGGCACTTGGTTATCGCGCGCTCAAGCTGAGGCTTCAATGACTGTGTGGCCCTCTTCGTTATCGACAATACGCTGGTGATCGTCAGCCCACAAGCGGTTTAGGGCCGCCATTAGCTGGGCCATATCAAGGGGCTTGGTGAGATACTCATTAAAGCCCGCTTCTAAACCTTTGGCCCGGTCGTGGCTCATCGCGTTTGCCGACAAGGCAATAATGGGGATAGCCCGCGTAAGTTTGTCGGCGCGCAATATTTCTAGCGCCTCGTAGCCGTTCATGCCCGGCAAGTTTATATCCAAAATAATTAAATCAGGCTGCCCCACCCGCGCGGCAAACACGCCCTTGAAGGCGTCGCTGGCGATTTCAACATCGATGCCCTTGTAGCGCTCGAACAGTTTTTGGATCAGGCGCTGATTAGCATCATTGTCTTCAATGTAGAGCACGCTCTTTTCGCCGCAATCAAATAGCTGCAAATTTTCGGTTGTGGCAATCGGGACTGGCTCGGTTACCGACTGCTCCTCGCTCATTAGCGGCAGCTCTAGCCAGAAGCAACATCCGCCTTCACTGCGATTGTAAAAGCCGATTTCACCGCCCATCTGATTGACCAGCTGGCGGGTGATAACTAGCCCTACGCCGCTGCCTTCGATATCGGTTTGCTCCGCCCCTAGCCGGCAAAATGGCTGGAACACTTCCGAAGCTTTTTGCTCAGGTATACCGCGGCCAGTATCGTTAATTTCCACGCGCAAATTGCCGTTTTCAGTAAAGGTACCCTCTACAAATACGCGCCCAAACGGCTTGTTGTATTTGACGGCGTTGCTCAGTAAATTTAAAAACACCTGCTTTAAGCGAATGCGGTCGGCACATACGCGCTGATGGGTCACCGGTTCCATTGAAAGCTTCATTTGAATCGACAACTCATCGGCACGGGACTGCACGTAACTTAGGCATTCGGTGAGTAGCTGGTTGGGCTCGACCGACTCTAAACTAACATCCATGCGACCGGCTTCAATTTTCGCCAAATCGAGCACATCGCCAATCAGCGTCAATAAGTAGCGGCCAGCTTTGGCAATCTCAACGACATTGTTGCGCTGCTCGCTAGTGAGCTTGAGATCCCCCTCTAGGATTTGCGAAAAGCCCAAAATGGCATTTAGCGGTGTTCTTAGTTCGTGGCTCATACTGGAGAGAAAGTCAGACTTTGCCCGATTGGCCGCCTCGGCTTGCTCTTTCGCTGCCAGTACGCGCTCTTCGGCTTGTTTGAGCTCGGTGATGCACATGTTAGTGCCCGACATGCGCATCGGACGGCCTTTTTCATCGAACGCCATATGACCGCGGCCACGAATCCAGCACCAACTACCGTCGCGGTGGCGAATGCGATACTCAACATCAAAAGGCTCTTTGGTTTTAATGTGGCGGTCAATAGCGGCATCAAACATTTTGCCGTCTTCTGGGTGCATGCGCTTGCGCCACGCTTGTAAGCGGTCAACACCTTGATTTACCACATCATCTTGCTCGGTATAACCGAGCAACTCCCAACAGCGGTTCGAAAATGAGAAGCCGCTTTGCTCTGCGCTCCACTCCCAGAACCCGTCATTAGAGGATTTTATAATTCGAGCGTGGCGCGCCTCACTTAGCAAAAGCGCCTGCTCGGCATATTTGCGCTTAGTAACATCTAGCGCAATGCCGCTGATGTAGTGCACCCAACCGGACTCATCGCGGGTGGCGTCGGCATGAATCTCCGTCCACACCCAGCCGCCAAGCTTTTTGCGCACGCGGTAAGCCACTTCAGTTGGACCGCCCTCGCGCAGGGTTTTGCGCACCGCCGTCATAAGAATGTCTAAGTCATCGGGGTGCACATAATCGAAATAACGGCGAGTTTCAGCAATATGCTCGACATCTTTAAGGCTATAACCCAGAAATGCCCAGTACCCGCCGCTCCATGTTATGCAGTCGTGGCCTAGGTTCCAGTCGAAGTAACCATAGTTATTCGCACCCTTAAAGATGCGGGTGTGCCGTGCCAAGCGTTCATCATCCGTGTCTCGCTCGTCTCGGCTGCGAGAAAACCAGCGCCAAGGCCGTAGAAGTGAGGAAATATGCATTAGTTATATCAAACCCTATACCCAGAAGAATCAATGCTTATGGCAAAAAGCAACGGAACTATACTATACAGACAAAGCATTTTCTTTGCGGGAGGGCACATGGGATTAGCACAAATTAGTAAACAACTTGGAAAAAGCGTAGAGCAAGAACTAACGCTCATTTTTGCATCCATGGGCGACAGCCGCTTGCCTGAAGCCGCGCACAGGTGCCCTAACCGTGAACACGACCAATTCGACGAAGTAATGAGGCCGCAAGGCCCTGCGCCACAGGGTGTAATGAATAAGGGAATGGACGCTAGCGGGCTTGGTCCCAAAACGCCCAAAGATACCAGTCACTAAAGCCACCCCCTACGGCTGTAAACCACGTTCGCGCACATCCAGAAGCACCCGCGCACGATACCTGGATACCCTAACGATGCTACAAGGTGCAAGTTCGTTGCTCGCTCGCTAGCGCAGCAACGCCGCTACGGGAAAGTGGTTCATTAGAATAACGCACGAGCAGTTATCGGTGGCGCAAGATATCGACAAGGCTTGAACGGCCCAAAAAAATAATCAATCAGTGCCCACGTTAGTGAGCCGCTGAATAGTGACGCAATTTATTGCATACACCGCGCTAGTAACTCGCTTGGGCGGTAGGCTCCTGCACAACGGGTTCGGGGCAGTGAAAATCTTGCTTTGTCTCGCCTGCATCAACAGAATAAAGATGTATATCAAACCCCCACAAGCGGTGAATATGGCGCAGCACTTCTCCTGTACTTTTCGATTCTAGCGGCATTCGGTCGTGGCGGGTGTGATGCAAGGTTAACGAGCGATCGCCGCGCACTGCCACACTGTAAACCTGAATGTTAGGTTCGCGATTGCTCAGATTATACTGCGCTGATAACGCCTCGCGAACAATCCGGTAGCCCGTCTCGTCATGGATTGCCGACACATCAATGGTTTTGTTCTGGTCGTCATCTAAAATGCAAAACAGTTTTAAATCACGCATCACCTTGGGCGATAAAAACTGCAGAATAAAGCTTTCGTCTTTAAAATTGCGCATCGCAAAGTCAAGCGTTGTTAACCAATCGCTGCCGGCAATTTCGGGAAACCAGTGTTTATCCTCGTCGGTGGGGTTCTGACACATGCGTTTTATATCCTGCATCATCGAAAAGCCCAATGTATAAGGGTTGATCCCGCTGTAATAACGGCTATTAAACGACGGCTGGTAAACCACGCCCGAGTGCGACTGCATAAACTCCAGCATAAAGCCTTCGGTAATTAAGCCGCGATCGTACATTTCATTCATAATGGTGTGGTGCCAAAAGGTCGCCCAGCCCTCATTCATGACTTGGGTTTGCTTTTGCGGATAAAAATATTGCGCCAGCTTGCGCACAATCCGCACCACCTCGCGCTGCCAAGGCTCTAATAAAGGCGCGTGTTTTTCAAAAAAGTACAGCAAATTTTCTTGCGGCTCTTCGGGAAAGCGACGAGTGCTTTGTTCTTTTTTATCAAAGTCATCAACGGGGATGGTGCGCCATAAGTCATTCACTTGGCGCTGCAGGTAATCTTCGCGCTCTTTTTGGCGCGCTTCTTCTTCGTGTCTCGAAAGCGGGTATGGGCGTTTATAGCGGTCAACGCCATAATTCATAATCGCGTGACAGGAATCGAGCAAATCTTCTACGGCATCAACGCCGTACTTTTCTTCACATTGCGCAATGTAATTGCGGGCAAATACTAAATAATCGATAATCGCCGAGGCATCGGTCCATGTTCTAAATAAATAATTGCCTTTAAAAAAGGAGTTATGTCCATAGCACGCATGTGCAATGACCAACGCCTGCATCATCATGGTGTTTTCTTCCATTAAATACGAAATGCAAGGGTCGGAGTTGATAACAATTTCATAGGCTAAGCCCATTTGGCCGCGCTTATAACCCTGCTCTACCCCTAAAAACTGCTTACCGTAGGACCAATGGTTGTAGCCAATCGGCATGCCCACAGAGGCGTAGGCATCCATCATCTGTTCTGAACTAATAATCTCAATTTGGTTACGGTAAGTATCGAGCTTGAAATCCTCAGCAATAACGCCAATTTCTTGATCAAAGCGCTCGATCAAATCAAACGTCCATTCGGAACTGGTGGCAATGGGCTTTCTCATAGATTAGGCCGCCTTCTTTTGGAATAGCTCGCGGAAAATCGGGTAGATATCGGCCGCCGACACAAGCTGGCGCATGGCAAAGGCATCGGGAAACGCTTGGCAAACTTGCTCATAGGCGTGCCATAACGCCTGGTGGTCGCGCGGCGTAATTTCAAGGTAAGAAAAATACTGCACCACGGGCATAATATTTTCGCAAAGCAGCTTTAAGCACTGACTAGAGTCGTCATTCCAGTTATCACCGTCCGATGCCTGTGCGCCGTAAATATTCCACTCGCTCGGGGGGTAGCGGTCTTTAATGATGTCATCCATCATGTGAAGCGCACTCGATACAATTGTACCGCCCGTTTCACGGCTATAAAAAAACTCCTGTTCGTCTACCTCTTTGGCGCTGGTGTGGTGGCGAATAAAGACCACTTCGGTTTTGTCATAATTGCGCTGAAGAAATAAATACAACAAAAGAAAAAATCGCTTGGCAACGTCTTTAGTCGCTTGGTCCATCGAGCCGGAAACATCCATAATGCAAAACATCACCGCGCGCGAGCGCGGCATCGGCTGCTTAACGTGAAGATTGTACTTTACGTCAAAATCATCTAACCAAGGTACGCGCTTAATCTTCTTGCGCAACTCGGTGATTTCTTCGCGCAGCGTATGGGCCTCGGCCTCATCAAGTTCGTTGGCGGTGGGGGTAATGGCTTCGAGGCGTTCTTCCAACGCGCGCAGCTTTTTACGCTTTTTACCCGTTAAAGCAATTCGCCTAGCGTTGGCCGAACGCAGGGTGCGCACAATGTTTACTTGGCCGGGGTTACCTTCGTTGCTGATGCCGGCACGGCGATACTTAAATTCTTCATCGCCGGCCAACTGGCGTTTGACCAAATTGGGCAAGGCCAAATCATCAAACATAAAATTGAGAAATTCTTCCTGGGTAATTTGGAAAACGAACTCGTCATTGCCCTCGCCCGAGTCACTGGCGCCGCTGCCGCTACCGCCACCAGCACCACCTTGGGGCCTTTTAATTTTGTCTCCGGCGACAAACTCTTCGTTACCGGGCAACACCCGGTTGCGCCGTCCGCCATCGCCGTGCTGAAACGCCGGTTCGCTGATATCCTTTGAGGGTATGGATATTTTCTCGCCGGATTCCAGATCCGTTATCGAGCGATTGTCAATGGCATCAGAAACCGCTTTTTTAATATGCCCTCGGTAGCGCCGTAAAAAGCGCTCACGGTTGACCGTGCTTTTGTTCTTAGAATTAAGGCGTCGATCGACTACATAGCTCATATACTCTCCTGCATGGGCCCGAAGGCCCAAGTGACGTAATTTAGCCGCAGATCACTACTGCGATTTACGTACACGCAGGTACCACTCAGACAGCAAGCGTACTTGTTTCTCTGTGTAACCGCGCTCGACCATGCGGTCGACGAAGTCTTGGTGTTTTTTCTTGTCTTCTTTGCTGGATTTGGCGCTGAAGGAAATCACCGGTAGCAAATCTTCGGTATTTGAGAACATTTTCTTTTCGATAACCGTGCGAAGTTTTTCGTAACTGTTCCACGCAGGGTTTTTACCATTGTTATTGGCGCGAGCGCGCAACACAAAGTTAACAATTTCGTTACGAAAATCTTTGGGATTACTAATACCCGCCGGTTTTTCAATTTTTTCCAGCTCTTCGTTAAGGGCAACGCGGTCCAAAATCTCACCTGTTTCTGGGTCTCTAAACTCTTGGTCTTGAATCCAGAAGTCCGCGTAGGTTACGTAGCGGTCAAAAATATTTTGCCCGTATTCCGCGTAAGATTCCAAGTAGGCGGTTTGAATTTCTTTGCCGATAAACTCAACATAACGCGGCGCCAAGTACTCTTTAATAAAGCGCAAGTAGCGCGCGGCGACCTCTTCGGAAAACTGCTCTTGCTCGATGCGCTGCTCCAGCACATACAAAAGATGTACGGGGTTGGCGGAAACTTCTGTAGGATCAAAGTTAAATACCTTCGATAAAATCTTGAACGCGAAGCGCGTAGATAACCCATCCATGCCCTCATCGACGCCAGCCATGTCTTTGTATTCCTGCAACGACTTTGCTTTAGGGTCGGTGTCTTTTAAATTCTGGCCATCGTAGACGCGCATCTTGGAAAAGGTATTAGAATTTTCGGGCTCTTTAAGGCGTGATAACACGGTAAACTGGGCCAGCATTTTCAAGGTATCTGGCGCACAAGGCGAGTGGGCCAACGAGCTGGTCTCTAGCAGTTTTTCGTAAATGTGTATTTCCTCGGAAACCCGCAAACAATAGGGTACTTTTACAATATATACCCGATCAATAAAGGCCTCGTTGTTCTTGTTGTTTTTAAAGGTCTGCCATTCAGATTCGTTGGAGTGAGCCAGCACAATGCCCTCAAACGGGATAGCGCCAAGGCCTTCCGTGCTATTAAAGTTACCCTCTTGGGTCGCCGTTAGCAGCGGGTGCAACACCTTAATCGGTGCCTTAAACATCTCAACAAATTCCATCAGGCCTTGGTTTGACCGGCACAAACCACCGGAAAAACTGTACGCATCGGGGTCGTTCTGGGGGTATTCCTCAAGCTTGCGAATATCCACTTTGCCCACCAAGGACGAAATATCTTGGTTATTTTCGTCACCCGGCTCGGTTTTGGAAATGGCGGTTTGATCGAGAATGGACGGGTAAACTTTAACCACTTTAAATTGGCTTATGTCGCCGCCGTACTCATGCAAACGTTTGACCGCCCAGGGTGACATAACGGTTTTTAAATAACGGCGGTTGATGCCATAGTCTTCTTCGAGAATGGCGGCATCTTCATCGGGGTTAAATAGGCCTAACGGTGATTCAAAAACGGGCGAGCCTTTAATGCAGTAGATGGGCTGCTTTTCCATCAAGCTTTTCAGTTTTTCTGCCAGCGACGATTTGCCGCCACCCACAGGGCCCAGCAAATACAAAATTTGCTTCTTTTCTTCCAAGCCTTGCGCGGCGTGTTTGAAAAACGACACAATCTGCTCGATGGCCTCTTCCATGCCGTAAAAATCTTCGAAGGCGGCATAGCGCTTAATTATTTTGTTGGAAAAAATGCGGCTTAACCGAGGCTCTCGCGCAGTATCGACCAGTTCGGGCTCGCCAATCGCCAATAGCATTCTTTCGGCAGCGCTGGCGTAAACCGACGGGTCTTTCTTGCACAAATCGAGGTACTCTTGAATACTCAACTCTTCTTGCTGAGTTTTTTCGTAACGCTGCTGATAATGATTAAAGATGGACATAGCTGGCTCCTCACTCTCTGGCAAACCCGTATCTTGGCTGTGTTAACCCCTCACCTACTGGTGTCCGACACCCGATACGGCCACATGTTTCTTACGGCTTGATCGTTCTTCTATTACCTTAGCTGATAACCTTGGCTGATAACCTTCGCGCTAGCAATCGATGAGCATATTTCAATTCGTACTCACATAACTTTAAGGTAGACCAAAAAGCTCTACGACACCTAGATATTTTTAGACTTGCAAGCAATTTTTTGTCGTTTTCTAACGCTTACCAAACTGTTGCGACAAGCCCAGTCAAATTACTGCCACCGGCAGTTTCTACGAGATTACCCATTCAAGAAGCAAGCCATAAGCTACCACCCTAACTTGGCCTTATCCCTAGCAACGCAGCTATGCCATAATGGCCGTTTTAGGCCAGTGGATAGCTAATGAAGATACTCGTGACCGGTGGCGCCGGCTATATCGGCAGTCATACGCTTATAGAACTTATCGAGGCAGGGTTTGACGTCTGCGTCGTCGACAATTTGTGCAATAGCAGCGAAGAATCTTTACACCGCGTAGAGCAAATCACAGGGCAAAGAATCCCGTTTTACCTTGCTGATGTCACCGAGCGCAACGCCCTGCGCACTGTTTTTGAGCAGGAAGGTAACATCGAAGGCGTGATTCACTTTGCGGGCTTAAAAGCGGTTGGCGAGTCCAACGAAATCCCACTGCGCTACTACCATGTCAACGTTGAAGGCTCCGTCGCAGTGGCAGAGGTGATGAACGAATTCGGCGCCAAGCACTTGTTATTTAGTTCTTCCGCGACGGTTTACGGTGACCCGCACACGGTGCCAATCAAAGAGGATTTTCCAACAAGTGCAACCAACCCGTACGGTCGCAGCAAGTTGATCGTAGAGGAAATTCTGCAAGATGCGTGTAAAGCACCCAGCAATGCACTGAAAGTAGGCTTACTGCGCTACTTTAACCCGATTGGCGCCCATAAAAGTGGCACCATTGGCGAAGACCCTAAAGGCATTCCGAATAATCTATTGCCGTTTGTCGCCCAAGTGGCTGTTGGCAAGTTGCCGCAACTGCGGGTTTTTGGCGACGATTACAGCACACCCGATGGAACTGGCGTTCGCGACTACATTCACGTGGTCGATTTAGCCAAAGGACATGTCGCCGCCCTGCAAAAACTGACCGGCAATGCCGCAGGCAGCTACATCTGGAATTTGGGCACGGGCCGAGGTTACAGCGTGCTAGAAGTCGTGAAAGCCTTCGAAAGGGCCAGTGGCAAGCGCATACCGCTCGAAATCGTTGCCCGCCGTCAAGGCGATATTGCAGCCTGCTATGCGGACCCATCGTTTGCCGAGGCCGAGCTAGGCTGGCTTGCTCAGTACGACCTCGATAGCATGGTCGAAGACACATGGCGCTGGCAGTCCAGCAACCCCAATGGCTATCGCAGCTAAGGCGGTGTTAACGACTAATACCACGAGAAGATGGGGTATTAGTCGGTTTGTTAGGCGGTGTTGCCCTATTTGAGAATCACCGATAGTCTGCTTCAATCGGCTAGGCAATCTTGTCGTTAAAGCCTTAGCGCAGTGCGATTACCTTACCGTTTTCGGCAATTAGCGCCGAAGATGGCATACTGGCTGGCTGCACTTTCTCGCCGATATCGTCGGTATCTCCGTAAAATACGCCGAAACATGCGGGAAAATGCGCTAAAAATCTTGCCGCATCGTCGGGTTCTTCATCGAGGCTGAGGGCGCCTCAGGAGGCTAAGAGGTTGGTACGCGGAAACTGGCGATGGGTTGGCGCTGCATGCTGACTAACTCACACACCAAACATTCGACCGAAAAAAGGCCCTTTAAAAGAGCCTTTTACATGTGAACACCACGGTCGCAATCACCGTCGTACTGCTGTTATTGTCGCTTCAGGCGATTGAGTCCATTCAACGCTGCGACGCGATAGGCCTCGGCCATTGTGGGGTAGTTAAAGGTCGTATTGGTAAAGTAATTAATGTTATTGGCCTCGCCCTTCTGATTCATAATGGCTTGGCCAATATGCACAATTTCGGCCGCCTCAGCGCCAAAGCAGTGAATACCCAGAATTTCTTGCGTATCTAGGTGAAACAGAATTTTCAGCATACCGACTTCGTCGCCGCTGATTTGCGCGCGCGCGGTATCCTTAAAGAAGGCACGGCCCACTTCGTAAGGCACGCGCGCGGCGGTAAGCTCAGCTTCGGTTTTACCAACCGAGCTAATCTCTGGCAGCGTGTAAATGCCCGTCGGAGCATCCGTAACTTTGCGCACCGGCTGCGAGGTGATCGAATCCACCACGGCACGCCCCTGGTCGTAGGAGGCACTGGCGAGACTTGGCCAACCCACAACATCACCCGCCGCATAAATTGACGGCTGAGGGGTGCGGTACTCGTCATTGACCTCGATCTGACCGCGGTTATTAGCCTCTAAACCCGCATTTTCAAGCAGTAAGTCTTCAGTGTTACCCGAGCGACCATTACACCAAAGCAAAGCATCGGCCTTAATGCGCTTACCCGACTTCAAGTGAATGGTCACCATCTCGTTAGTCGCATCGACACTGTCGAAATCCTCACCATGGCGAACCAGTACGCCTTTATTGCGCAAGTGGTAACTGAGCGCATCAGTAATCTCAGTATCCAAAAAGGACAACAAACTATCGCGGTTATTAATTAAATCCACCTTAACGCCCAAACCCGAAAAAATAGACGCATATTCACAGCCAATTACGCCGGCACCGTAAATAACGAGGGTTCTGGGGGTATGTGCCATATCTAAGATGGTATCGCTGTCGTAAATGCGCGGGTGGTCAAAATCGATATTAGAGGGACGATAAGGACGTGAACCGGTCGCAATTAAAATATTTTTGGCCGAGATGTTATCGGACGGGGCATCAACGTAATCGACTGTGACCGAATTTGGCGAAGTAAAGTGGGCTAGGCCTGAGTGAACGTGAATGCGGTTGCGCATGAAATACGCTTTATGCATGGCCACTTTACGCGGAATAATGGCTTTAGCCGCTTGCAAAACAGCAGGGTAAGTAATGGTGCTAAAAGAGTTTAAGTGCAGCATTTCGGGCTGCTTGCGGTAATTAATTACCTGCTTCACAACGTGACGCAGTGCCTTTGAAGGTATCGTGCCCTTGTGCGTACAGTTTCCACCCAAATCACTTTGCGCATCAACAACACCAACGGACATTTCAGACTTTGTCGCCGCCATTGCGGCTGCCTCGCCCGCGGGCCCCGCACCAATCACTAACAGATCATAATTATAATCAGCCATTATTTGTCTTTCACTCCAGTATCTCTATGGGGTTAACCGCCTCTTAACGGGCCGTTTTGTGGATAGCAAGTTGTCGTCTTGTAGGTTGACTCGTAAGTTAGTACCTATCCAGAAACACAAGGTTTGGGATAGGTAGCAACTCGGCATACGAATATGCCGAGCCAATCAAAAACATAAGTATTTAATTTTGCGAACAATAAAAATCGCATTTTCTATTGCGATTTCACGAAACACCACGGATGGCGCTTCAGAAAAAACTAGTTAGGGCCGCTAGCGTCATAGGCTAAAGCGCTTTTCGTGCTCGCTTGGCGCTCTTGCTCTTCTTCGCATTTTTTAGTATCGCCGCCACAGATATCACAGGCGGTATCCATGTTAAGCGCCGCCATACCGCCGCAAGAGCCTTTGATTGGCTTACCTTTAACAATCACACCTACGGCCATTGCCGCAACCATAAAAGCAATAAATAAAAACGCCAGAATAAACGTAGCCATAATCTTTACCTCGTTGAGGAGCCTAAGGCTCTTGTAAGTAGGGTGAAAATGCGGGGCTGTAGCGAGCCACAAACGCTTCGCCTTTGCGCTCGATTAGATAAACAGCAATACCTTCGCGCTTTGCTAGAGCCATTGCTTTGTCGCCCCCCATTACGCTAAACGCGGTCGCCAGTGCGTCGGCCTTGGCAGCCGTACTCGCCACCACGGTGGCCGATGCTAAGTTGTGCGTAATTGGATGGCCTGTCGATGGATCGATGGTGTGTGAAAAACGCACGCCATTTTGCTCAAAGTAGTTGCGGTAATCCCCTGAAGTGGCCATACCCACTTCAGATAAAGACACCGGCTTAATTTTACCACTCGCTTGAGGTGACTCTACACCGATTCGCCACGGTTTGCCTTGTGCATTGTGGCCATGTAGCCGAAGTTCGCCGCCTATCTCAACCATAAAATGATGAAAACCCTGCTGCCATAGATAGGTAGCCAGCTCATCAACACCATAGCCTTTAGCAATGGCTGAAAAATCGAGCTGTACTGGTTTTAACTTTTGTATACGCCCACCCTGCTCATCAATACCTATAGCGGTGTAGTCGACGACGGCTAGGGCTTTGGCGATGGCTTGTTCGCTCGGCACTTGATCTTTCTGCCATTCGGGGCCAAACCCCCAAAGGTTCACCAGCGGTGCAACGGTAACATCAAAAGCGCCCTCACTCAGGGCGCTTATCTCTTGGCTGAGCTTAAGCACTTTTAAAAAACGCATGGATACGGGCAACCACTGCTGCGTTGGCGCCGCGTTTATCGTCATAATTTCAGAGTCTTTGATATAGCTCGAAAGGCTCTGGTTAAATTCTTTTAGCAGGCTATCGATCGCGACTTGTGTCGCCTTAGCGGCCTGACGCTGTTCGGGCTTTACAATCAATTTAATATTGTAAGTCGTGCCCATGGTACTGCCGGAAAACGCCACAGTTTCGTGCTTTGGCGCTTGCTCGCAGCTGACGACTAAAAAACAAAAAAGCGAGAGCAGCCATGCCGCTCTCGCTTTGTTTAGTCGTAAATCAATAAAAGTCATCATAATCATTCGCTAACAGGGTTATCCCTTAATGCAATTTACAAACAAAAATCCGTTTAACAATTAAGGGGCGCCTAATGCTCCTCCGCGAAACGCCACGAGTGACGTTTCAGGGTAAGCACTGACTAGCCACCGAAGTCATCGAGCATGATGTTTTCGTCTTCAACACCCAGGTCTTTAAGCATTTGAATCACCGACTGATTCATAATTGGTGGCCCACACATGTAGTACTCACAATCCTCGGGTGCTGGGTGGTCTTTTAGGTAGTTTTCGTACAACACGTTGTGAATAAACCCGGTTAAACCCTCCCAGTTGTCTTCCGGCTGCGGGTCGCTCATCGCCACGTGCCATTCGAAGTTTTCGTTTTCTGCGGCCAACTGATCGTACTCATCGTTATAGAACAGCTCACGCAGTGAGCGAGCACCGTACCAGAACGAAATCTTACGCTTGCTTTTTAGGCGGCGCAGCTGATCAAAAATGTGCGACCGCATGGGTGCCATGCCGGCACCACCACCGATAAACACCATTTCGGCGTCGGTATCTTTTGCAAAGAACTCACCAAACGGACCATAAACAGTAATGGTATCGCCGGGTTTTAAGTTAAATACGTACGACGACATTTGGCCCGGCGGTAAACCGGTAGTGCGTGGCGGCGGTGTAGCAATACGGATATTGAACTTAACAACGCCCTTTTCTTCTGGGTAGTTAGCCATAGAATAAGCACGAATGACCGGCTCGGTCACT
>DATBNJ010000206.1:0-16165 GCA_036554385.1 Marinagarivorans sp.
GACTATGGCCCCGATTATACGGCATTCGGCAATGAGGGCTTGGAGGGTGGGTTTTATCAGGCCGAACTGAAATCGCGAACAGCAGTTGGCGCTGCCTTGTTGGTGTTTTACAGCAGTGCTCTCGAAGAGACATTGGCCAAGGTGGAGCGCTGTGGTGGGGTGATTGCTGAGCCGATTTTTGCTTTTCCCGGCGGACGACGCTTTCACTTCTATGAGCCCAGCGGCAATGAGTTCGCTGTTTGGTCAGACGCCGATTGAGCGTGCCGGTCAATGTGTGAATGCGCTTGTATATGATAAAGCGAAATCAGCCGGCGGCCATTAATAGCTAAATGATGTTCTTAGTGCCGGTATTTCTGTAGATCGCGCCACTTTGTGCCCTCTGTTCCTTGCGCGAGTTCACACTAACGACTTAACTGGAGATGTTGATGCGGCGAATGGCGTGCTCGGTTATCCGAGCCGTTAGCTACGGCACAGGCTTCGATGCTTTTGAAGCCTTGCGGCGTATCCGGCTTCTCCATAATAAAAATAAATATAATACCGCTAGCGAAGCTAGCGTGAGCAGCGGTAAAGAACCTATTGTTAAGGGTTAGGTTCTTTACCGCTTTTTTTGCTTTTTATTCGTAGCGTTTGCGGGCTTACTTTTGTGGCGCCGCCGCTTGCATGGGCCTAGGCGATGCGGATGAGTCGGGTATGCTGGCCGATTCCTGTGCTGTGTTGATAGCGCGAATCGGATAGG
Organism: Marinagarivorans sp.; assembly: GCA_036554385.1. Lineage (GTDB taxonomy): Bacteria > Pseudomonadota > Gammaproteobacteria > Pseudomonadales > Cellvibrionaceae > Marinagarivorans. The sequence continues at coordinate 737 of DATBNJ010000206.1, forward strand.
GGATCACGATACCTTCTTGAGCATAGCGTTTGTGGATCGCCTTGATAAAAGCCGACTTAATAAAAAAGCGGTTGAAATACTCCTTTGCTCTAAGCATAACCGTAAAGTTGATGCTTGAGTCGTCGAAGGTGTGGAACACCACAAAGGTGTCGTAGCTGCCAACCCCCCACTTGTGATTATTGAGTACCTCGCGTGCGACCTCCAGTGTGACCTGTTCCACATGCTCTAAATCCGAATCGTAATGCACACCGATATCGACAGGCACGGATAACTCTTTTTCAGGGTAAAAATAATTAATCACTTTGGCGTTAGATAAAACGCTATTAGGGATAATAACGGTGTTGTTTGGTAGCATTTTAATCCACGTTGAGCGCCAACCAATTTTATCGACGAAACCCTGTTCGCCCGAATCTAATTCAATAAAATCACCGACCCGAACAGGTTTGTCGATGACCAATTGCACCCCTGAGAAAAAATTCTCCAGTGTTGGTTGCAGCGCTAGCGCCACTGCCAGCGACGTAATGCCAAGTGAGGCAATGATGGGTGTTACCGAGATGCCAAGCGTGCCTAGTAACACAAGAGCACCAATGCTTAAAATCAGGGCGCGAGTTACGCCCTGTAATATCGCTTGGCTGTTATACAGCGCGGGCGATTTTTTGGCGTAGGCGCCAATGGTGCCGGCGCAGAAGTTATTGATAAAAATAACGATAGCGCCAATAAAAAGTACGATGAGGCTTTGATTAATTAATGTGCTTAACCGAGGTGTGCTGTAATCAAAGTGAATCAGTAGGTTGTTCAGCAATAGCAGGTTGCAAATAAGTACCAATAGGGAAAGTGGTGTTTTCAATGAATCGATTAAAAGTGTGTCGAAGGTAAAGTGGGTGCGTGCAATAAGCTGGCTGATACGCGCTAAAATGTAGCGCTTTAACAGTAGTGTGATCGTGTAAGAGGCAATAACAATCAGTGCAATAGTCACGTAAGGTGGCAAATGTAGTTCGATCGAGCTTAAATGGGAAGCAAAGCGAGAGAAATCCATGCGTGTGGCCTGGTTGGTGTATGGTTGCTTTTGCGATTGCTGGGGGCGCGACGAACTACTGCAATTAATATTCCCATTGTCGGGTTTTAATCGGCACCGAGCTGGCGCCCACTCAAAATCTAGCGTCTCTGGATAGGTGTTAGTTTTTAGCTGACGGCATCGCAGCGTTTTTCAGCTCGGCAATGGCGACTTCATCCCTCGAAGGCTTACAGACGCTCTCTTCTAGGTGTTGCATTTCGCATTGAAAAGCGATGGCTTTAGCATTTTGGAGGCTGCCTTGACTGAGCTCGTCGAGCACCCAGTTTTTGTAGGCGGACGCTAAGTTTTTATGGGTTTTACTCATGTCGCTCGGCAAATAAGGTTGTGCTAAGTAATCCTCAAGCGTCGCCACGGCGTCAGCCCATGCGCTTTCCTGCCAGTATTTTTTCGCCCACTGGGTGTAAAACCACGCGATTGATTGGGTGAAGTGCGGATGATCATTGGCGACCATTTCGATGGTGGTTATGGCGTACAGCCCGTTTTCAAAGGCGTTCTCGGCGACCCAGTGCTTTAGCAGTGTGTTTAAGGCGTCGACGCTGCGGTTTTTTAAGCGCGCGATGCGCTCTTGATCGTAGGCTAGATTATTCGCTGTATGTATGGCATCAAAAGTTGCTTGATTATCGTGCAGTTGCGCGTGGGTTTCGATGGCCATAAGGGTTAGCCAAAAGTAACTATTTTGTAGCGGCTCGTTGTGGCTAAAACTCGGGATGTCGAGTGAGAGCGGCTCCATCACCGTTAAGAGCAGCCGCTTAAGCGTTGGCCATTGTTGAGTTTCGGCAAGTGCAGCCGCTTCGCGGGTGTAATAATGCATGCGGTTGATTTGCGCCGGTTCGTAGCGCGGGTCAATAAACGCGCTGATTTCGGCGAGCCGGCCACGGTCCACTGGGCTCATGCGCTCTGGGTGGGTGTGTTGGTGCAGCATATTGCGTGTGCCGAGTTGCCAAAAGGGGATCAACTCGCGGTTTAAGTAGTCGTTATAGGTCGAAGGCGCCAAGCCTCTGGGGTTAAACCAAGCGTCGGCTGCGCGCTGGTAGAATTCGGCATCATGGTGTTGGTCGTATCCCGCTGCACTGGTTGTTTCGACTTCAGCGCTTTTGCTATCTTCAAAATCCAACTGAATAAAAGCGTGCGAAGGTAGCATTACACCGCGTCCCTCAAGGCCGAGTCGGCGTGCAAGTACAGCGTATAGTAAGCTTGAGCTAATGCAGTTGAATGTGTTGTTTTTAAAAATGCCGGTCAGTGCCGATTGGTCGAGATTGTAGTTGCTTGGCGGAGCCGCCTCGCTAGGCGGCTCATTTTGTTCAGCGTCGGACTTAGCGACGGTTTTAAAAAAGACGTGATGCATGGCGCCGTTTAGCAGCTCGCCTTGCTGCCAAGGGTCAAGCATGCCATCAGTTTTTTCTTGCAGTGTCGTGACGAACTGATCTATCTGTTTTTTGATGTTGCGGTAATCGCTAAGCTCATAGCGGCCCGATGCCATAATATAAAGAGCCAGCAGAGCGTCGGGATCGCCCGCTTCTGCGGCGTGACGCTCGGCGATAGTTTGTCGCTCAAAGAACGACAGTGGACTCCAAATAGGGTAGGCATTTTGGCCGAACTCTGCTCGATTAAGCGGCGTCGTCGCGGCGCAGACCGCGTGACTGGTCAATAACAGCAATAATATTGCGAGCGTAAGACGTGCTCGCAGCTGCAGGGTGAGGGATTGCGCTTGTTGTTTTAAGTCCATCATTGTCAGTGAGTTTCTGGGCCTGCGTGGGTGTTAACTGGGCGCAACTTGCTGGTTTTTTGGGCACCCCAAGGTTCTGATACTTCAGTGGCGTTTATAATAGGGCATTCAATCCACTGCGTCGTTCGACCCCTTTGGCGCGTAAAAGTTTGTTTTTAAGGCGCACAATGCCGGTGCTTATACCTGTTATTTCATGGCGGTACCCGCTACAATGCCGCCGTTTTTAACGTTTGTCACAAATTTCTACCTTTGGAGCCTCTATGTCGTCGGTAAATAAAGTTGTTCTGGCTTATTCGGGAGGGCTTGATACCTCTGTGATTGTGCGCTGGTTGCAAGAAACTTACGGGTGTGAAGTGGTTACTTTCACTGCCGATATCGGCCAAGGCGAAGAGGTTGAACCCGCACGCGCTAAAGCTAAAGCGTTAGGTGTCAACGAGATCTACATTGATGATTTACGTGAAGAGTTTGCGCGTGATTACGTATTCCCGATGTTTCGCGCCAACGCGATCTATGAAGGCGAATACCTGCTAGGTACGTCGATTGCGCGGCCATTGATTGCTAAGCGACTCATCGAAATTGCCAACGAAACGGGCGCTGATGCAATCTCGCATGGTGCAACCGGAAAGGGCAACGATCAAGTGCGTTTTGAACTCGGCGCTTATGCATTGAAACCCGGCGTTAAAGTGATTGCGCCGTGGCGAGAATGGGATTTGAGTAGCCGAGAAACCTTGATGGCCTATTGTGAAAAACACAATATTCCCGTCGACTTTAACAAGAAGAAGAAGTCGCCTTACTCTATGGATGCCAACTTGCTGCACATTTCCTATGAAGGCGGCATATTGGAAGACCCATGGGCAGAGGCTGAAGACGATATGTGGCGCTGGAGCGTTTCGCCTGAAGCGGCGCCGGATGAGCCTGAGTACATTGAAGTGACTTATAAAGAGGGTGATATTGTCGCCATTAATGGTCAGGCGATGAGTCCAGCGACCGTTATGGAAACGCTGAATGCCTTGGGCGGTAAGCATGGCATTGGCCGTTTGGATATCGTTGAAAACCGCTATGTGGGCATGAAATCGCGCGGCTGCTACGAGACGCCTGCGGGTACCATCATGATTAAGGCGCACCGTGCTATCGAGTCGATTACCTTAGACCGTGAAGTTGCTCACCTGAAAGATGCCCTGATGCCCAAATATGCAGAGTTGATTTACAACGGTTACTGGTGGAGCCCCGAGCGCGTTATGTTGCAAAAAGCAATCGATGAGTCTCAGGTGAATGTTAACGGTGAGGTGCGACTCAAGCTTTATAAGGGGGGCGTGTCTGCGGTTGGGCGCCGTTCCGAGCAGAGCCTGTTCGACGAAAAAATCGCTACGTTTGAAGATGATGCCGGCGCTTACGATCAAAAAGACGCCGAAGGTTTTATCAAGTTGAATGCACTGCGCATGCGTATTGCAGCGCAAAAAGGTCGCAAACTATTTTAATCTTTTGGGTTTAAAACTATGAAAAAAGTAATGGGTGCAATTATCGCTTCTTCGGTATTGATGGCCTCTGGTGTTAGTGTTGCTGAGCCTTATCAACAGAAGAAAGTACGTCCTACCTACAACTATGCGGGTGTTAAATATTCAACCCAGCGCTTAGACGATTTTGATTGCTCACAAGATGGGCTGTTTATTGATGGCTCGTTCGACATCAACGGCCAAGTCTTTGCGCGCGGTAGCATTGGCGATGTGAGTGGCGATGTTTGCGGATCTACATCGATTTCGGCCAGCCTCGGTTACCGCTCTGCATGGGGTGAAGCGTCGCACCTTTATGGAGTAGCCGGTTTTACTGACGTCTCAGCAGATAGTGGCGGTGGCGATACAGGGCTTGTTATCGGCGGCGGCATTCGCGGTTATATGGTACCGGGCATAGAAGGCTACTTTGAAGTGGGTTATTCAACGCTTGGCGATGGCGACCTATCTATGAGTGTGGGCGGCGCCTACTGGTTTAATGGCAATTTTGCCGCTACCGCAGATGTAGGGTTTGGTTCCGACCAGCGCTCATTCGCCATTGGCGCTCGCATGGCGTTTTAAGCCACGGGTTTGATGCTTATCAAGGCGTTTTTACGCGGCCTAGGTAAGCTAACGGCGCGTCTGGTCGCTGCTATTGACAAAACCTTTGTTGAAAGCAAAGGTTTTGTGTTTTGTAGAAGATAATCTTTATATAATGACGCCCTTAACGGTGCATTATCAGAGTCTTCTACTACTCTGAAACTATTTCGTGCTAGCTAGCGTTAGCGCGATGCCTTTTGCTTTTAATTCAAACTTGGGAAAATGATATGAGTAGTCATTCGGCGCACGCGTCCGAAGCCCCTGCTTACAATCTTGATATCGTGCGGTCGTTCTCGTTAGCGACCATACTTTGGGGGATTGTGGGCATGAGCATCGGTGTCCTGATCGCTGCACAGTTGGTGTGGCCAGACCTAAATAACTTTCTTCAGCCTTATAGCCACTTTGGTCGTTTACGTCCACTGCATACCAACTTGGTGATATTTGCTTTCGGTGGTTGTGCGTTGTTTGCAACATCTTATTACGTGGTTCAGAGGACTTGTCAAGCGCCGTTATTTGGCGGCCCGTTAATCGCCTTTACGTTCTGGGGCTGGCAGCTGGTCATTGTCGCGGCCATGATTACACTGCCCATGGGCTATACCTCCACCAAGGAGTATGCGGAGCTTGAGTGGCCCATTGATATTTTAATTACGCTGGTCTGGGTTGCGTATGGGATCGTGTTCTTCGGGACTATCGTCAAGCGTAAAACCTCGCATATTTACGTGGCTAACTGGTTTTTCGGTGCTTTCATCATTACGGTAGCTTTCTTGCACGTCGTTAATAGCATGGCTGTACCGGTTTCCTTCATGAAGTCTTATTCGGCTTATGCCGGTGCCATGGATGCGATGATTCAGTGGTGGTATGGCCATAACGCGGTTGGCTTTTTCTTAACGGCAGGCTTTTTGGGCATGATGTACTACTTTGTGCCTAAGCAAGCTAATCGTCCCGTCTACTCGTACCAGCTTTCGATTGTTCACTTCTGGGCGCTTATCACAACCTATGTTTGGGCGGGCTCGCACCACCTTCACTACTCAGCACTGCCCGATTGGACGCAGAGTTTGGGCATGGTAATGTCTCTGATCTTATTGGCGCCTTCGTGGGGCGGCATGATCAACGGCATGATGACGCTGTCGGGCGCTTGGCATAAGCTTAAAACCGACCCTATTTTGCGCTTTTTAGTGGTTGCCTTGTCATTCTACGGTATGAGCACCTTTGAAGGCCCCATGATGGCGATTAAAACGGTCAATGCATTATCACACAACACGGACTGGACTATTGGTCACGTGCACTCAGGTGCTTTGGGTTGGGTGGCGATGATTTCCATCGGCTCTTTGTATCACTTGCTGCCAATTTTGGCGGGCCGCAAGGAAATGTACAGCGTTAAACTCATTAATGTGCACTTCTGGTTGGCCACAGTTGGCACTGTGCTGTATGTCGCGGCAATGTGGGTAAATGGCATCGGCCAAGGTCAAATGTGGCGTCAATTTAACGCCGATGGGACTTTAACCTACAGCTTTATTCAGGCTGTGGAGTTTAGTCGCCCGGGCTATATCGTGCGCTTTATTGGTGGCGTTTTCTTCGTAGCCGGTATGTGGATCATGGCCTACAACGCGATTCGCACCATGCGCTTCGAAGTGCAGCCCCAAGAATCTAAAACTGTGCCTCAAGCGGCTTAGGAGCGCATAGATGAAAAATCATGATTTAGTTGAAAAAAATATTGGCTTAATGAGTGTTTTCGTGGTTATCGCGATTAGCTTTGGGGCCTTAGTTGAAATTGTCCCACAATTTTTTAGCCCAGAAACCACCCAGCCCATCGATGGCCTTAAGCCGTTGCCGGCATTGGTGCTAGAGGGGCGTGATATATACATCCGCGAGGGCTGTCACGTATGCCATACGCAGATGATTCGTCCTTTACGTGCTGAGGTTGAGCGTTACGGTCATTACTCTGTCGCGGGTGAAAGCGTTTACGAACACCCATTTTTATGGGGTTCTAAGCGCACAGGACCTGATCTGGCGCGGGTAGGGCAGCGCTACAGTGACGAATGGCATAAAGCGCACCTATACGACCCTCGCAGTGTTGTGCCTTTGTCCAATATGCCTGAGTTCCCCTGGTTGTTTGACAATACATTGACTGGCGCCTATACCGCTAAAAAAATGGCTGCCTTGCGTTCCGTTGGCGTACCTTATACTGATGAAGATATCGCCGGTGCGAAGGAGGCCGTTGAAGGGCACAAAGAAATCGATGCCTTGGTCGCGTACTTACAACAGTTAGGTACATTACTGACGCACAAGCGGTAAGCGCGCTATGGATATGAACACATTACGTAGCATTGCGACGGTATTGGTGGCTATATCGTTTGTTGTGGTTTGCTGGTGGGCATTTGCACCGTCACGCCGCAAAAAGTTTGACGATGCGGCGAAATTACCGTTTTTAGATGAACCGAAAGAGCAGGGTGAAGATGAGCAGCAAAGCTCTTCACCCGCTGATGACATCAAAAATTAGGAATTACTATGTTAAGTACATTCTGGAGTTTGTGGGTTATTGTTTTAACACTCACATGTATTGCCTTATGTGCGTGGGTGCTCTTTGCCAATCGAAAGGTGGCCAAAAAAGATGATGACACTCCTGAAAACAAGACGACTGGCCACATATACGACGGTATCGAGGAATACGATAACCCACTACCTAAGTGGTGGTTTCAGCTGTTTGTTGGGACGTTGATTTTTTCGGCAATCTATTTGGTGCTTTACCCTGGTCTCGGCAATTGGCCGGGCCTTCTTAAGTGGACGAGTACCGGTGAGTTAGCGGCCGCACAGGAAAAAGCCCGTGAGCAATACGTCGACAGCTACGACAAATACAGCAAAATGTCGGTAGAAGAGTTAAGCCAAGACCCGGAAGCTATGAAAATGGGTGTTCGTTTATTCGCCAACAACTGCGCTGTTTGCCATGGTGCCGACGGTGGTGGTAATTACGGCTTCCCTAACCTTACCGACGACGACTGGCTACACGGCGGTTCGCCCGAGCAGATCAAAGAAACTCTCGTCAATGGGCGGGTAGCCAATATGCCGCCCTGGGGGCCGACAATTGGTGAAGAGGGCGTAGCATCGGTGACCGAATATGTGTTGAGCTTATCGGGTTTAGAGCATGATGAATCCTTGGTGCCAGCGGGTAAAGAGGTATTTGCATCGGTCTGTAGTACGTGTCACGGCCCAGACGGTAAGGGCCTAATTGCCATGGGCGCGCCGAATCTGACAGATGACATCTGGTTGTATGACAGCGCTCGCGAGACGATTGCTAGCACAGTTCGCAATGGCCGCATTAACCGCATGCCAGCCCAAAAAGATTTGTTGCGCGAAGATAAAATCCACCTATTGACTGCGTATGTATACAGTTTGTCCCGCTAACGCGGGGTTATGCTGAAAGGGCGCGCATTGCGCGCTTTTTTTATATCTGAAACCCGCTCGATGCATGAGACGGCCGCCCCAAAGAGCTCTCACCCAGAAACGGCAGTTTTGGGTGGCTACTAACTTGCGATAGGGGCAAAGGTTGCTCATGGCAATCCATTTTATTGTAATTGCGCGAAATGCCCGCGTATGGCGTTTCAGGAAAAGAACGGATTAACCGTTGTAGTGACTACCGTAGGTTAGGGGGTTCGAAGTTGGCTCAATCTGAAGACGATACGAAAACGAACGATCAAATCCGTTACGTGAACCTCTATGAATCTGAGGCAAAAATTTATACCCGTAAAGTCACTGGTTTTTATCAGCGTTTAAGGCGGTATACCGGTATTCCACTTCTGCTCGGCTTTTTGTTGATGCCATGGTTGGTGATTGATGGCCGGCCGGCAATGTTGTTTGATTTACCCGCTAGAAAATTCCACGTGCTGTTTGTTACCTTTTGGCCTCAGGACTTTATGCTGTTGGCTTGGGTGTTGATTATTGCGGCTTTCGCATTATTTACCGTTACCGTAACCGTCGGACGTGTATGGTGTGGCTTTACCTGTCCTCAGACGGTGTGGACACTCATGTTTATTTGGGTTGAGGACTTTTGTGAGGGCGACCGAAACAAGCGCATTAAGTTAGACCAACAGCCGTGGAGTACGGAAAAGGTAATGCGCAAGAGCAGTAAACACGTGCTTTGGTTGTTGATTGCCTTTATCACTGGTGCTACTTTTATCGGTTATTTTTATCCCATTAGAGATTTACTGACCGGTTTTTTCCCCACGATTAGCGCCAGCGGCATCGAATGGAATACGCCTGCACCGGCTATTTTTTGGACGTTTTTATTTACCGGCTTTACCTATTTAAACGCGGGTTGGTTACGTGAGCAAGTATGCAAGTACATGTGCCCCTATGCCCGTTTTCAAGCGGTGATGTACGATAAAGATACCCTTTATGTTCAATACGATGAACGAAGGGGTGAGCAGCGAGGCCCGCGCAAGCCCAAAGAAGATTACAAGGCGAAAGGCCTTGGCGATTGTGTAGATTGTTCTTGGTGCGTGCAGGTGTGTCCCGTCGATATTGATATTCGCGATGGGGCCCAGTACGAATGCATTAACTGCGGTTTGTGCGTGGACGCCTGCGACACGATTATGGAAAAAATGGATTATCCAAAGGGCTTAATCCGTTTTACCTCCGAAGACGAGCTTGAGACTGGGCGCACGCGCTTTTTCCGGCCACGTTTATTTGGTTATTCTGCCATTGTGCTGGTTATGGTTTCGTTGTTGGGTTACACCATTTACACGCGCAGCCCCGTGGGCGTTGATGTGTTACGTGATCGCGGTGCGCGCATGTACCGCATTCAAGGCAAGGAGGTGCACAATGTATACACCCTTAAAATCAACAATATGGATCGGCGTTCCCATATGTATCGCGTTGAGCTTGAAGGCGACTTGCCATACGCCTTGAGGAACTACCGCGCGATGCCCATAAATGAGGGTGAGGTCTTTACGGTACCCATTCGCGTAGCGGTGCCCCGATCTGCTATTGAGCACGAAAAGTCGGATTTAATCATTCGCCTTGTTTCCGAGGATGACCCCGACATAGTCGCGACGGAGTCAACCGTATTTATTGCACCCAAAAAGAGGTAGTGAAAGTGACCGAGCAGGCAAAGTCTTGGTATAAAGAGTTGTGGTTTTGGCTATTGATTTCGCCAATGCTGACGTTGTTTGTGTCCGTGCCTATTATGCTAACAACCGCATTTAAGGGCGCAGACGACCGCGTGCTTGATAACTACTATAAAGAAGGCCGAATGATTAACCATCGCTTTGAGGAGCAGGCGCTAGCGTTTGAGCTGGGAATAAGCGGCGTAATTGAATTTGACTGGGTGATTGGTGAGCTTTCGTTCACGTCGAGTCAGGCGCTGACAAGCCCGAGTATTGATGTTCAGTTTTCGCACCCAGCCGAGGCAGCGCAAGACTTTACGATTACCTTGCGGCGGATGTCGCCAACGCGTTACCGCGCCGACTTGGAATCGCTCAGTCGCGGGCGGTGGTATCTGTCAGTGCGCGGCACAGTAGCTGCGACAGGCGCAGACCAAGAAAGTCGCGCGTGGCGCATTCCCGATGAGATTAACCTCGCTGATGCTGATGCGAGTAATCGCACCAGAAAGACGCTGATTGCGACTGCACATTAATGCCAGGCGAGCCTTGTTTTCACTGTTCACTGCCGAGTTCGCCCGAATTCTCGGTGACATTGCGTGGCCGCGGCTATAATTTTTGCTGCGCGGGCTGTCAAGCAATCACGACGGCGATTGTTGAAGGCGGATTAGAAAACTTTTACCAATTTCGCGATTCTCAGCGGGTGAAAGCGGGTGATGACAAGCCCTCGGTGCAAACGACCAATTACGCGGTTTACGATTTGCCCGCGGTGCAAAGTGAATTTGTTGCGGAACTGCCCGATGCAAATTGTGAGGCTTCTCAGGCCGTCGTCAATATTGATGGAATCACGTGCGCAGCTTGTGTGTGGCTTATTGAGAAGCATCTTTTATCCTTGCCGGGGGTGCTGACGGTCTCTGTAAATGCCAGTAGTCACCAAGGGCGCATTACCTTTTCACCCGCGCAGTTAAAAGTCAGTAAACTTTTTGCATCGCTCGCCAAAATTGGTTTTACAGCGTCCCCCAGTACGGGCATGCAAGCGCGTGCCGCGTGGCAAAAACGACAAAAGACGGCATTGTTGCGCCTAGGCTTAGCGGGCTTGGGCATGATGCAGTCGGGCATGGTTGCCGTGGCACTGCACGCCGGTGACTTACAGGGCATTGAGAGTGAATGGCAATATCTGCTTCGTTGGTTGAGTTTATTTTTTGCCGCTCCGGTGCTTGTATACAGTGGATTTCCGTTTTTTAAAACGGCCTGGCGATCTTTAAAAACTCGCCATTTGACTATGGATGTTCCGGTCTCCATCGCTTTGCTTTTGGCGTTTTTTGCAAGTGTTTATGCAACGCTGTCGCGCAGTGGTGATGTGTATTTCGATTCAATATCCATGTTTATCTTCTTTTTACTGCTCGGGCGTTTTCTTGAGCAGCGTGTGCGTTTCAAAAACTTTTTATCGGGCCACGACCTTCAGCAGTTGATGCCACTGACGGCGATTAAAGTCGATGATGCCGGCGAGCGTCAAGCCGTTCCGTTAGCCAGTTTGGCGGTCGAGGATCGAGTCTGGGTCGCCTCTGGCGAGACTTTTCCATGCGATGGTACTGTCCTTGAGGGGGCAAGCAGTGCCGACGAGTCGCTCTTGAGTGGTGAATCTCGACCGCAGAGTAAAACCGAAGGTTCTCGGGTTATTGCCGGTAGCCAAAATATTGAATCGGGCTTGGTCGTGTTAGTGAAGGCGCTAGGGCAGAAAACGCGGCTTGCCGAAATTGAGCGATTGGTAGAACAAGGCATTGCACAAAAGCCCAAGCAGGCGGCGTTTGCCGACCTCGTTGCCAGCTATTTTGTACTTGCCGTATTAATCGTGGCATCGACAGTCGCTAGTTTTTGGTTGTTGGTGGCGCCGGAAAAAGCATTGTGGGTCACCTTGTCCGTTTTGGTGGTGACATGCCCTTGTGCGCTTTCACTGGCGACACCGGCAGCGCTCGCGGCGGCACTTCACCGCTTGCGTAAGAAAGGCGTGTTGGTAACCTCTGGCTCGACCCTAGAAAGTTTATCAAAAGTCACGGATGTCATTTTTGATAAGACGGGCACCCTTACCTGTGGGCGACTTAAAATTGTCGAAACGCGTATTCTTGCTTCTGGACAGACGGAGCTTAGCGTGTTGGCGATAGCGTCGGCTTTACAGCGCGCGAGTTCTCACCCCATTGCTTACGCATTTGAGGGTATTGAGCCTGCAAAAGGTTGTGAGCGGGCAGTGAGTTATACGGGGCAGGGCGTTGAGGGTTTTATTGGTGGCCGGCGTTATCGTTTGGGGCGTTCAGCATTTGCTTGTGCGGGTCGCTCACCGGATTACCCGAGCACAGGGCAGTGGCTTTTACTGGCTGAGTCGCACCACAATCAAGAAACGCCCATCGCATGGATAAAACTGGTTGACGAGCCAAGAGCTTCTGCCGAACAGACAGTCGCTGCGCTATCTCAACAAGGCTTCACCGTCCACTGCCTTAGTGGGGACAGGCACGATAATGTTACCGCGCTTAGTCAATCCTTGGGTATAAAACACTATTTGTCCGATCAATCGCCGGAAGGCAAGTTGCAGTATATAGCGTCGCTTCAGCAACAAGGTCGTTGTGTGGTTATGGTGGGCGATGGTGTTAATGACGTGCCTGTGCTCGCCGCGGCAGATGCATCGATTGCAATGGCCAAAGCCAGTAATCTAGCAAAACTCCAATCGAATGCTGTTTTGCTGTCGAATAACTTGTTCGATATCGTGGGGGCATTGAATACATCGGTACAGGTGAAGCGAATTATTCGTCAAAATTTAGCGTGGGCGCTAGGGTATAACATCGTTGCACTTCCTCTTGCGGCCGCAGGCTGGGTTCCCCCTTGGGCGGCGGCAATAGGCATGTCATCGAGCTCACTGGTGGTTGTGCTCAATGCATTGCGATTAAGCGCACGTCAATAAAGGAATCTCGACGGCCACTATTCATCCCACAAAAAGAATACCCTTGTGTGGGCATTTTAGCGCACCTGCTATTCGGACCTGGTCGCACGAAGCCATAATACTTTCTTAATTACGAATAATATTTATACTCCCAGCGGTATTTGCATAACCACTTGCGCTCGTTATCTTTTGTGAACTGTACAAAGTGTGATTTTGCGTTGCTGATGGATCAACAGTTTGCGTTTTGATTCGGGCGGCATGTTCCTTTGCCGCGCTAGCGCCCACCAAAAGCGCGCGTTTCTGGAGGGGCACAAATTCACAAATGAGTGATTCGTCGCCTAAAGGCCTCGCCAGTCAGCTGGCGTATTTCCGAGGCATCACACGGGTGTGCAGTCTGTGATCGACGTGGTAATACCGGATGAAGAATTAAGGAAAATTGCGACATTTTTTTGGGTTAATTTTTGTGTCATAAAAATGCATCAGGGGTCAGCTTGGCATCGCATTGATTAATCCGGTTTGTTATTCGCCGGTATAGCATAGATTGGCTCACAAAAGCGGAGTCTCCAAACCAACAGATATATTGCTCTGTAGATCGTTATGCTAATGTTCGACTGAGTGTTGTAATTCAATTTGGTTGTTTCAGTGGCTCCTCTTTATTCAAATTGAAAAGTAATTTCATTGAACCTTTGCTGATTTTCGCGGTGCTTGTCGACCTTTGCTGTTTTTTCGCAGTGCTTGTCGACCATTGATGGTGCGCGGCGAAGTTGTAGTTGGTTTCGGTGCCATGTTTCTGGAGTTAATATGTTCAGGTTATCGTTAGCCCTTACTCGATTTATCGCTGTGTCTGCGACGGTTTTGCTGTCAGGCTGTGGAAGTGACGTTGAGCAAGAAACCCCCTCCAATGGTGGCGCGCAATTAACAGTATCTTCGTCGGCCGCTTTATCGACATCGAGCAAGTCACCCTCCTCAGCTGGGGTTAGCTCGTCGGTGCCCGTTGCTGTGGTGAGTTCTGCGATTTCGATCGGCGCTAGTAGTGAGCCTGTTAGTTCTTCGAGCGTTGCTGCTCCGGTGCCTGTTGTCAGCTCAAGCGTGACATCCGTGGCACCGATAAGCAGTGCAGCGGTGCAATCGTCAAGCGAGCAACAGGTTGCATCCAGTGAGCCGATTATCTCCAGTGCGCAAACAGTCTCAAGTGAGTCGACACCTTCGAGTGCCGACGTCTCATCAAGTAGTGCTGTATCAAGCGATGCTGCATCCAGTGACTCGGTTGTAGTTACAAAAACCGCCGAAGAGGTGATTGAGCGCCAGTGCGCGAGCTGCCACATAGCGTACCACGACGATTGGCTCCATTTCGACTCTGCGCAGTGGTTAGCTGCCAAGGGCGAGAGCGGAGAGCCCCTTATCGATATAGAAAAACCACAAGATTCTTTATTTTTGCGCCGTGTGACTTATTACGAGGCGCAAAACTCTGATATGCCAATGGCAGACGATACACAAAGCGATCCATTTACGGCTGATGATTATCAAGTGCTGGTTGCATGGGTAGCGGAGGTTGCACAACTATCTTCCAGTCACTCTTCTGACGCTGTTAGCTCAGCGTCGGCCTCAAGTGAGTCGCTTGTTGGTGGTGGTTCTAATAGCAGCGATCCGGTCGCCCAAAGCAGCGTCGTTAACAGCTCCGAAAGCTCTTCCTTAAACACCTCAAGCGCTTCGATGGCCGCGCCTGTGTCGTCTACTTCTACAGCGACTAGCTCGAGCAGTGCCGAGAGTAGTGCGATGATAAGCAGTTCATCTGAGGATGTGTCGTCAGCATCATCGTTAGGTAGTGCTGCAGCAAAAGACATTTTGGATGAAATGTGCGCGAGTTGTCACCTGATTAATGATTACCATGCGAGTTGGCAGGGGATGACTGACGCACAGTGGTTAGAAGCTATGGGTGGGGGACAAGCTCTAATCGATATTGAGTCGCCCCTCGATTCTCTCCTGCTCAGCAGAATCAGTTTTTATGGTGGCGTAAACTCGAATATGCCGATTGCGGGCACAGTGCAAGCGGACACTTTTTCAGAGCAGGATTACGAGGCGATCAAAGCGTGGCTCATTGACATTACGGCCTCGGCCGCTGGCAGCAATTCGTCACCGGCTTCATCCTCGGTGGCAGCGGTGAGTAGTGATGCGACATCTAGCGATACCGCCGAGCTGAGCTCCAGCTCGGCTATGACTCAAAGCAGCGCAGCCACTGAGTCTTCGGTTATTTCTGTGTCGAGTGCCTCTGTGTCGTCTTCGGTAGCAAGTTTAAGCTCAAGCGATATTGCTCAAAGCAGTGAAGAAGCGGTCACTAGTGAGCCTATGCCTTCGAGTTCATCGGAGTCGTCATCAAGCGCTTCCTCCAGCCTGGCGCCGGCGGACGCTGCGGCGGCGTTAAAGATTATCGAGCAGCAGTGCACCAGTTGTCACTTTGGTTTGCATAAAGACTGGTTGGCCTACGACAGCGACGACGCCTGGCGTTTGGCGCA
>DATBNJ010000207.1:0-3868 GCA_036554385.1 Marinagarivorans sp.
CTTGGCGGTGGTGTGGTCGGCGCTAACGCAGTGGAAATGGCATTAGGGCTTGGTGCGCAAGTTACGGTGCTGGACACCTCCGTCGAGCGTTTGCGCGAGCTGGCCAGCCAATTTGGCCCGCGCCTGCAAACGCGTGTGGCAACGAAGCAGACCTTAAAAAGTTTGCTGCCAAGCGCCGATGTTATCGTTGGCGCGGTCTTGGTCCCCGGTGCGGCGGCGCCGAAGCTGCTGAGCTTTGACGATCTTAAAAACATGCAGCCCGGTACTGTGCTTGTCGATGTGGCCATTGATCAGGGGGGCTGCTTCGAAAGTTCGCATGCCACAACCCATGAACATCCCACCTATATTCGAGACGGCGTTGTGCACTACTGCGTTGCCAATATGCCAGGTGCCGTCCCTCTGACCTCGACGCAGGCACTCACTAACGTCACCTTGCCTTATATTCTGCGCTTGGCGAATGAGGGCTTAACGGGTGTGCGTGAGGATGCCTTATTTGCGAAAGGGATCAATGTGCACGATGGCGAAATTGTTAATGAAGCCGTTTTGAAGGCTTTGATTGGGTGATTTAAACGCGTTGGGGCTCAAAATCCGTACTTTTAGGTCCAGCGGATCAGAATAGGGGCGCTTGCTGCTGGCGCTTTTTAAGCAGCACCTCGTCGCCGAGGCCAATTGTGCCATCGCAAACCACGCGGCAACACACGCCCGCGGTAAACGCCGGTGACAGCAATGCTTGTAGGCCGGGGATTTGATCATCCATGCGATGGCACGGGTCGCATTCCTGAGTGATTTCGAGCACGAGTTGACCAATCGTTAGCGTGCTGCCGACATCGAAATCGCCGAACGTAATGCCCGAGATGAGCAAGTTGGCTCTGCGCACTCGCCAATCGATAGCTTGTCCAAATTGATGTTCAACAGCTCGCCAGCTATCACTGCTCAGTACAGTGATTTGTCGCTTGCTGGGCTTGCCTCGAAAGTCGCCGAGAATGCCCGCGGTGCGCGTTACTGTGGTGCGGGCTAAGCGCTCCATCGGCGAGCGCTTGTGCTGGCGTCGTGCGATGCCCTCAAGTATCGCTGTCATGGCTGTCGGTGCTCGTTAGGGGCGTGTGCATGGGCGTCGCCTTATTAAAGATTCTCGGTTGTTAAGATTTGCTTATGGGCGGCAGCGCTCTGCTTTACCGCAATATCGTGCGTTAACGGTGTCGCCAGGCTAATCCCCCTATGCTGCGCCAAGCGTTGTGCATTGAGTTTGATGGCGCGCTGAAGCTCCAGCAGTCGCGCTGGGGATTTGGTATAAAAAACGAGCCCCCATTGCAACGCGTGGTCGCCCGTTTCTAGCAGTACGGCCTGCATGCCGTGTTCTGCTTCGAAAGGCAGCTCTTGTTCTTGTGCCGCGTTAGCGACATCGGTAAAGAGTGTTTCTACCTGCTCGATAGGGGTGTTATAGCCAATGTTAAAGCGCAAGCACTCTCGCAAACCCTTGCTGGAAGCAAAGCGCGAAAGGTTGCGCAAAGTGTGGTCTCTTAGGGCGGTGTTGCGCACCATAATGCGATTGTTGTGTGCAATGTCCATCAGCTCGGTGTGAAACATTTTTGTTTTGAATACCTCGGCGATAACGCCATTGGGTAGCTGTAAAATATCACCTTCTTCGATCATGTCACTGTTTAATAAAATGAGCCCGCTGATAATATCTGGCGCCCATGAGGCTTGAGTGAGCGCCAGCATTACACCGATAACACCAATTACGCCGCCGGCCTCGAGCAGGCTGCTAAACCCGAGCTGCTGCACAATGGCCACCACCGCCAAGATAATAAACAGCAAGCTGGTTAGCAGGGATAATGCGCGCGTTTGATAGGTGGGGATGGTGATGGTGTTTGCGCCGATTGTTCGGCTTTTGCCAAAGCGCTTAAAGATAAAATAAGCGCTAATAAAATTACCCAGATAACACAGGTAAACGCTAGCGGCAATGGCGAGCGCAGTAACAAGCCCGTACTCTTGGCTTAGCTCTTGTGGGACCTCCACGTACATAATGGTCGAAATCGCCGCCAAGCAGAGTCCGCGAATAAACGCGACGCGCAACGCCCGTTTGGGTGCTGGAGCCTTACCGCTAAAGCGTGCGACTAACGACTTGGCAAATAGGATACAAAGTAAGCACAGCAGGCAAAATACCACCTCGGCAAAGGTCAGTGCTTGCCCTAGCAGGCGCAGCTCGGGCATAACGTCGATAGTATCAATCACGGAAGGCCACCGAGCCGATCGTAAGGTCTTGGTGCGGGCGAGGTAACACGCAGCGCTTGCGGGCCTTTAGGCCCGTCGAGTTCGTCAGTGGCGCAGCGGTTATTGCGCAACCACGACCGAGTGAATAACGTGCTCGCCCTCAAAGTACACAATAAACTGCGCGTACTTCCAGGTGTAAATAGGTGGGTCGCCAACAGGGCCCGAGCGCGTTGCGGGTTCGCCGTATTCAGCAATCACTTGTGCTTTGGTGACGCCAGTTTTGGGGCGCTGCACATTCCAGTAATCACCTTGTTTGCCGAGCGGTATGGCGACGGTTTCGCTGATGGCGGCGGGCGCGTATAGCCCTGCACACGGGCTAATAGCGGCTAGAGTGCTGAGTATGGGTTTCATTTTTTCTCCTTAGCGTTCAACGACTAAGCCTGTTGTTGGGCTTTTATCAGTGTTTTGGTGATCACTTGCTGTTGGTCAGCATCTAAGCGATAAAACTTAGCCGCTACGTTATAACTATTATCTCGACTTTCGCAACGAATAATTTGTGCAAAGGTTATCACGGGCGTGAAACGAGGTAAAAAAATGATGCGCAAGACCACAAAACTGCCTTTATAAAGCATTCGGGCGTTCTTAAACGCAATGCCGTCTTGGCTCAAGCTAATGCGAGTTTTAGGCAGGTGTTGGTAGCTGCTGAACACGGTATGCCGTGCTAATAGGTCAATCTTATCGTTTAGCAGTTTTAAATAACGGGCCAATGTTGCTTGTTTGCTGGTGAAGTTGGCGCAGATTGCTTGGGTTTTAGTATCGATCTCGGTGAGCGATTCTAGCACTTCCCAAGACGGGCCCTCGGAAACCACGTCCCTCGCCGTGCCGTGTGCGGCGGTATCTGCATCAACGGGGTGGACGTCAAAAATCACGTCGTCATCAATGCGAAAAAACTCTCGTCGATCACTCATGTCTTGGCTCATGCGGTACCTTTGCTGACCTATTGGCTTACAGTCTATAAATAATAGACTACCCACTTATCGCTGTGATGCTCTGTAATGCATGGGGGCGCTAAACAGGCTACGCGCGCTTAGCGGTATCGCAAAAAAGCGCGGGCTTCTATTGTTAGCTGCCCTAAAGGCCTTAGTGCACACTCACCACGTTAGTGGCTGCTGATTGATAATCCTTAAGCAGGCTTGTGGTGGCGCACATTATTGGGTCTAATGCGCCCCATGCTAAATACTCTACCGATCACCATTGGCCTTCGATATCTGCGCGCTAAGCGCAGTAATGCCTTTATCTCTTTTGTCAGCCTATTCGCGTTTTTGGGTATGGCACTGGGCGTTTTCGCGTTGATTGTCGTTCTGTCGGTAATGAATGGTTTTGATCGCGAACTCAAAGAGCGAATACTACGCACCGTTCCGCACGGCTTTATTCGCCCGGAAGGGGGGCTAGCCGACCCACAGGCGTTAATGGCGCGCTTAGCGTCCACTCCTCATCTTTTAGGGCTAGCGCCCTATGTGCAAACAAATGGTTTGCTGACTTACGCGGGCAATGCGCGCGGGGTTAATGTTGTCGGTGTCGACCCCGCCTACGAAGGGCGGGTGTCTGATGTCGAGGATTTTATGGCCCATGGCGAGCTCGCTACGCTTTCGGC
>DATBNJ010000232.1:0-2989 GCA_036554385.1 Marinagarivorans sp.
CAATTAGAGCCCGGCCGCGGCGGTGTGGGGTTGGGCTTGCCCATTGTAAAAAGGCTTGTGCAGGCGTTGCATGGTCACATCGAATTGCGCAGCGATAACGCATCGGGCACCACCTTTATTTGCTCGCTGCCCGTTGTTATGGCCGACGGCTTTAGCGTGCCTCAATTGCAGAAGCCGCAACGCACCCATGCTGGTTATCATGCGGAGCAGCCCGTTGCCTTGCGCCGGTTCAAAGTGCTGGCAGTAGAAGACGACCCCACCAGTCAAATGATTCTAGAAGCTGTGTTTAAAAAAGAACATATCGACGGGGTTGTGGTAGGTTCCGCCGAGGAGGCGCTTGAGGTTTTTAAGAGCTCGACGTTTCACTTGATGATTAGCGATATTAATTTGCCCGGCGCCAGCGGTTTAGAGCTCATCAAAAAAATTAGGGCAGATCAACCAAGCCTGCCCATTATTGTGCAAAGCGCCTTTGCATTTGAACAAGATGAAAATCGTGCAAAAGATGCCGGCGCGACGGAATACTTACGCAAACCCATAAAGTATAAAGATATTGTCGGCGTCTGTGAGCGCTACGGTGCTTATGCCAGCTCAGCTTCGGCGGGTGTAGGTTGATTAACCGGCCGCGACGCTGCCTGATTCACCGCCTCCAGCCAGCAATCAAACATCGCATTAAACCCGCTAAAAATCTCTTCAACCACTGGCTGCAGTTGCGCGTAATCGGCTGCAGATAAATGCGAGCTCCCCTCTTTGTGCCCATCGACCCAAGCGCCCATGGCGTGCTGGGCCTCATCGATATGATGCTGCTGGCCAAAATACTTAAGCTTGTCGTACACCTTTAGATGTTTGCTCATCGTTGTGAGGTGCTGGACAAATACGCCAAATGCCGCCTCTAAACATTCCACAATCATGTGTTTTTTCGCCGCGCTGGGTTCGTCATCAAGCCGCTTGACGAGGTCGTAGGTAAATTTACGCACCTCGAAGTTGCGCTCCGACCAAATA
This sequence comes from Marinagarivorans sp., assembly GCA_036554385.1. Taxonomy (GTDB): domain Bacteria; phylum Pseudomonadota; class Gammaproteobacteria; order Pseudomonadales; family Cellvibrionaceae; genus Marinagarivorans. Next base: position 1,000 of record DATBNJ010000232.1, read on the forward strand.
TCCGCCAGCACTGCTTGCGGTGAGCATGTTGCCGTATTTGTTATTAAGCCAAGGGTGGATAACGTCTGTAAGTCGTGTAAAAACCACTGCCAATGCTCTGCATCCTCTTTGCAGTGGGTGTTTAAATCATGCTCTAGGCGGGTTTTGGGGTTGGGGTAAGCGGTTACCGCTAACATATCCTTAAAACCAAGCACAAAAAACGCCATTTTCGGCGCAAAATCAAACGGCCGTGCTACGCCCCGGCCTTTAGCATCAAAATACTGCATCAGCGGGTGCTTCGATAGGTTCGCCGCGCAGCGGGAAATGTCATGGTATAAATTCATGGTTAGGCCTCAAAGTGTCAAATATTGGTCGATACTTAGAAACAATAGACCATGAATGGTGTGCCGGCATTTTTTTGGCGTGCAATGTTTGCTAACGGCAAAATGGTTGGCATTTAAAGGGTAAAAGGTATGATCGAACCGGCTGAAACTCACCGAGTGCGCCGTGTGGCAAGCTAACGCCGATCGGGGCCCGCGTACCCAGATTGGCGTTAGTTTGCTTACCATTGCACCACTAGTAATGCCTTTGCCCTAACCCTAGCAGCGCTTCGAAGGATAAAGGCACATTGGTGAAAGACGACTAGCGTATTGTTATGCAAAAACGCCATCCGTGGCGCTGGGGATTACCGCTATTAAAGGGGTTTGCTAAAGACGAGCGTCATGCGATGGCTTTCGCCGATTTTGCTATAGGCGGCTTTCTCGGCTTCGCTTGCCGAGCCGCGCAATGTTGGCGGCAGCTGCCATACACCGTTTTCATGATGGCGAGCGTCTTTGGGATTGTTGTTGAAATAGCCTTCGGCTTCTAGCACAAAACCGGCTTTTAGCGCTGAATCGATAATGGCTTGGCGGCCAACATAGCCGATATTTTGGGATAACCAGTCTTGGTTTTTGGCCGCTTGGTGCTGTACCAGCCCCAATTTTCCGCCCGGTTTTAATAGCGAGAATAACTCTGTCATCATCACATCGCTAATCCCGCGGGCGTACCAGCCATGGGCACTGCGAAAGGTGACGATGCGGTCGACGGAGTTTTCGCTGGCCGGCGACTTCACAACCTGCTTGGTCTTTTCATCAATCATCAGTGATTGCGTGTCTACCTTGCCATAGACTTTTTTGTTGCTCGCCATTTTTTTATCAAAGCCTTGGCGCGATCGTGGGCGATAGTCGGCCTGCGTGTCGCTGGTATCGTAATGGGCGGCGATAAACTTGCCTTTCTCCTTAACGTAAGGCGCTAAAATCTCGGTGTACCAACCGCCGCCCGGCCAAACCTCCAGAACCGTGTGGTGCGGTTGCACATCAAATAGCGCGAGTGTTTTAAGTGGGTTGCGGTATTCATCACGTTCCGTGTAAGCCGGTGTACGGTGGTCTGCGCTAATGGCCTTTTGCAATGCTTGGGTATCGGCATAGCTGTGCAGGCTGGCAAGTGATATCGCAAGTGTCATGGCGAGCTTTTTCATGGCTGTCCTCTGGTTTAGGTAGGTTGTTGCAGTTGTGTACAGGGTTGTAGTTGTATGCTATCGGTTTTGTGCGAGTTGAGTGGTATGGGCTGTGTAATAGTTGCGTGCGAGAGGGTTAGCGCCCATCCAGAAACGCCCGTTGCAGAATGAACGCTCGTCAAGGTGCCGACCGTTTGGTGCCGGTTCGACCCGTGTTCGAAGCGTTAGTTTCTCATCATAAGCCCGTAGCTAAAAAACAGGAAAGCGAGGACAGGCACTCCTCAATGTTGATGAGTAGATGCAGGCGATGGTTAGGAATAATATGCTGAGTGCGTTGAACAGTACGGATTGGAAGTTGTTTGGGCATGATGGGGCAGCGGCGTTGTTGGGGACGAAGCCGACGACGCTGGTGTCGAGGATTAAGCGGATGGGGTTGAAGGCTGGGGATTGAGGCTTGGCGGGGTAATTGCCGACAATAGGATTTATTTGCTGCCAATATTTGGCGCTTGTTACGTT
>DATBNJ010000257.1:0-4016 GCA_036554385.1 Marinagarivorans sp.
GATGCGCAGTGGCCAGATAGCTTACGTAACTTTGATGTCGCAGGGGTAAATATTGGTATGCACGAGGGCTCGGCTGTAGTTGATAACTTAGTGGTTTCAAGTAACCCTATTGGCTGTGATTAGTGCTAGAAGCTAATTTATTCAAAAAAGCCGCGCACCGCGCGGCTTTTTGCGTTTAAGCCCTACTCGATTACAATTGGGGTCTTTAACCCGTAAAGGCTTTGTTGTGTCCAGTCGCTATTCTTTATTAACCCCCGTTCAGCGCTACCAACAAGACTTAGCGTCCGAGGGCTTTGTGCGTGATGCCGCGCAAGCGGAGGCGGTGGAAGCGCTGCAGGCAGTCTACGATCGCCTGATGGCGCAGCCGGAATTATCTTGGTGGCAAAAATTGCTGGGCCATCAAGTGTCGCCGGTAAAAGGTTTGTATATGTGGGGCGGAGTGGGGCGAGGTAAAACGTATCTAATGGATGTGTTTTTCGATGCTTTGCCGTTTGAGCGTAAAATGCGCACCCATTTTCACCGCTTTATGCGTCGTGTGCACAAAGATTTAACGGTGCTTGCCGGTGAAAAAAACCCTCTTGAGCGGGTTGCGGATAATATTGCCGATGAAGCTAGTGTGATTTGCTTTGATGAGTTTTTTGTCACGGATATCACCGATGCGATGCTGTTGGCGGGCTTGTTAAATACGCTATTTAAGCGGGGTGTTTGTTTGGTGGCCACCTCCAATATCGCGCCGCAAGGTTTGTATGAAAATGGCCTGCAGCGCAGCAACTTTTTGCCAGCAATCGATTCGTTGCTCGAGCACACCGAGGTGCTTAACGTTGATGGCGGCGTAGATTACCGCTTAAGGCTACTTAAACAAGCCTCCTTGTATTATGTTCCGCACAATGATATCGCTGAGGCGGCAATGTATGAGAGCTTTGAGCGTTTGGCGCCCGATGCGGTAAAAAAAGAAGTCGATGCCATTCTAATGGTGGAAGGGCGCCCGATTAAGGCGGTTCAAGTTGCCGAGGATGTGGCTTGGTTTACCTTTAAAGCTTTATGCGATGGGCCGCGTTCGCAGCGAGATTACATTGAGCTCGCCAGAGAGTTTCACGCGGTACTGGTTTCCGATGTGCCAGAGTTCGGCGCCGGTAACGACGATCAGGCGCGGCGTTTTATCTATATGGTCGATGAGTTTTACGATCGCGCTGTGAAACTTGTCGTGTCAGCGGAAAAGCCTATCGCGGGCTTGTACCGCGAAGGGGGCCGCTTGGCCTTTGAGTTTCAGCGCACCCAAAGTCGCCTGCTTGAAATGCAAAGTGAGGCTTATTTGGCCAGCCCTCACAAGCCGTAGGTGATATTTCTCGAATCTGCTTGTTTTTGTGTTTTCCTTCCTATAGAATCCGCGCTCCTTTTTTGACTGTTCTTTGGGCAGTCTGCAGCGCGGGATGCGTTGTTTGCCTGGGTGAGTCATTGGCTTAGCTAGGTTGAGGGCACGCTAGGATGGCGTGACTTGACCCTCTAGCAACGATCGGGAGTGCGCAAGCATGTACTTCCGACATTTAAATTTAGTACCCATACGTTTGAAGGCCTAAAACATGAAGACATACAGTGCCAAACCTGAAACAGTAAAACGTGACTGGTACGTTATCGATGCAGCTGGTAAAACTCTTGGACGCATGTCCTCTGAGATTGCGCACCGTTTACGCGGTAAGCACAAACCAGAATTTACTCCTCACGTGGACACTGGCGATTACATTGTTGTAATCAATGCTGAGAAAGTTCACGTGACCGGTAATAAGGCAAAAGATAAGCAGTACTATCACCACACCGGTTACATCGGTGGCATCAAGTCAATCAGCTTTGAAAAGTTAATTGCCAAAGCCCCTGAAAGTGCTATCCAAATTGCGGTTAAAGGCATGTTGCCGAAAGGCCCACTTGGTCGCGCGATGTTCAAGAAGCTGAAAGTCTACGCTGGTGAGTCTCACCCGCATTCAGCCCAACAACCACAAGAGCTTAACATTTAACGGAAGCTGATTATGTCTGCTGAACAATTCTACGGTACGGGTCGTCGCAAAACTTCGACCGCACGTGTATTCATCACTCAAGGTAGCGGCAATATCGTCGTTAATGGTCGTGGCTTAGACGAGTATTTTGGTCGTCAAGTTGCTCGCATGATCGTTCGTCAGCCTCTTGAGTTGTTGGATTTTTCAGAAAAATTTGATGTGAATGTCACGGTTAAAGGTGGCGGTAGCTTCGGTCAGGCGGGTGCAATCCGTCACGGCCTTACCCGTGCCTTAATGGCGTATGATGAGTCTACGCGCGGCGACTTGCGAAAAGCTGGTTACGTTACGCGTGATGCACGTGAAGTTGAACGTAAGAAAGTGGGTCTGCGCAAAGCGCGTAAGAAACCACAGTTTTCAAAGCGTTAATTGCCATTGCAGCGCAAGGCTGCAATTGGGCCAAAAAACCCGAGCTTGCTCGGGTTTTTTTATGTCCGCCATTTTTTTTAAAGCGTAAAAAGTCGGCCGGCAAGTGAGGCCGCATTTGATATAGACCTAATCAAACGGTGGTTTTACCTTGTGACTTAGGTCTATTTTCATTAGTATGGCGCGGTTTTTATAGTGTGGGTAATATGGGTCTATACTCTGTGCTTGATGCGTACATTAAGCTGAACTCTGCCTGATGAATACTTTTTAAGCGTGTACTTACCGCCACTGGGCAACGGCCATATTCGCGGTAACGAAAGTGCGCGCTATATTCTGCTTTTTTCTTAAAAACTACTGGTCTTCAGTAATATAGTCACAGGAGATATTCTTGATGAGTGATGACGGTGCAAATTTAGGCCGCCGCCGAGTGCTAACAGCGGTCACCTCCGCCGTTGGTGCAGTGGGCGTGGTGGGCGCAGCGGTACCTTTTGTGGGGTCATGGAGCCCAAGTGAGCGAGCTAAGGCTGCTGGTGCACCAGTAGAGGCAAATATCAGTAAGATTGAACCCGGGCAAATGGTAACCTTCGAATGGCGGGGTAAGCCCGTGTACGTCGTTCGTCGAACCAAGGCAGCGCTGGATGGTTTGGCAACGATGGAGCCGCTATTGCGAGACCCTTCATCAGAAGAGTCAATTCAACCGGATTATGTCGACCCCAAATTGCGTTCTCAAAAAGATGAATTCCTGTTGCTGCTAGGGCTGTGTACTCACTTGGGCTGCGCGCCTAACTATGAGCCCAAAGTGGGTTCTGTTGAGCTTAGCGGTGCCGAATGGCAGGGCGGTTTTTTCTGTGTGTGTCACGGCTCAAAATACGATATGGCAGGGCGCGTGCTTAAAGGTGTGCCAGCGCCGACCAATCTAGAAATCCCTCCCCATAAGTATCTCAGCGATAGCGTGATTCTTATTGGTGTCGATCAGAATGCGGAGGCCTAAGCAATGAAAAAGATGTTTGGAAGCTTGTTAGGTTGGGTCGACGCGCGTTTGCCGGTCGTTCGCGCATGGGACACCCACATGGCGAAGTACTACGCCCCTAAAAACTTTAACTTTTGGTACTTTTTCGGCGTATTGTCGATTTTAGTTTTGGTTAACCAGTTGCTAACGGGTATTTGGTTGACCATGCACTACGAGCCGTCTCCTCAGGGCGCATTTGCGTCCGTTGAGTACATCATGCGTGATGTGCCTTACGGCTGGTTGTTGCGCTATATGCACTCTACCGGAGCCTCTGCGTTTTTTGTTGTTGTTTATCTGCATATGTTCCGTGGTTTGATGTATGGCTCGTATAAGGCCCCGCGTGAATTGGTGTGGATATTCGGCATGCTGATTTATCTGGTGCTTATGGCAGAAGCGTTTATGGGCTACGTTTTGCCTTGGGGGCAGATGAGCTACTGGGGAGCCCAGGTTATTGTAAATTTGTTTGGCGCTATTCCGGTGGTGGGCGAAGATTTAGTGCAGTGGATTCGCGGTGATTACCTAATTTCTGGTGCAACGCTCAACCGCTTCTTTGCGTTACACGTGGTAGCAATGCCCATCGTGTTGTTAGGTTTGGT
>DATBNJ010000247.1:0-24157 GCA_036554385.1 Marinagarivorans sp.
CCCCTCAGCATATTGTCCAGGTAGGGCACAACGGTCTATCGTGTTTTTTCGATGATGAAGATTATGAGTTTTACTTACAAAGCTTAAAATCTGCCGCAGAGCAATATAGCGTGAATGTTCACGCTTATGTGTTGCTACCCAATATGATCCAGATCGTTGCTACGCCCAAGATGGCGAGCGGTGTTTCCTCGCTCATGCAATCTTTGGGGCGGCGCTATGTGCAATACGTAAACCACCGTTATAAACGCTCTGGTACTTTGTGGGATGGTCGTTACAAATCCAGCTTAATTGACAGTTCGTCTTATTTGCTGAGCTGTTACCGTTACGTTGAACTCAAACCAATGTTTAAAGGGCTGTGCGACTCTTTAAATGACTATCCGTGGTCGAGCTTTCGTCACCACGCCGGATTAGAGCAAAGCGAACTTATTGTTGATCACCGGTTATATGACGCTCTAGGGGAGACACGTCTAGAGCGTTGTCAGGAGTACCGCCGCTTGTTTCGCTACGATTTTGACCAGCGGCTGTCTCAGTATATTGCCGAGACGATCAAACTTGGCCATGTATTGGGAGGTGATGCCTTTAAGGATAAAATCGAGCAGGTCGCCAACCAGCGGGTACGCCCGCTTAAGCGTGGCAGGCCCCGCAAAGATGCAGAAGATCTCAATGATGAGCCCGACGAGCCCGTTAAAGGCGGGCAAGCATCGAGCGACCCTATAGCCCCCACGATGAAAGCGCCGATGTTGGCGTCAGCCGACTGGCCGGCTAAAGATTAACGGCTCGACGTTTCCTTAAGCTCGGTAGATGTGCCATCGTGTGCTTCTACCGAATCGCTTGCGCCTATAACCCCCTCCTTAACTCCGCTATAATGCGCCGTTATTTTCTAAACTTAACCAAAGTGCGCCGCCGTTGAGCGCATATTCAGGGTGTGTCAGTGAGTTATCAAGTATTAGCCCGAAAGTGGCGGCCGCGAATCTTTCGCGAAATGGTTGGGCAGGAGCACGTGCTCAAGGCGCTGATTAATGCACTTGATCATAACCGTTTGCACCACGCCTACCTGTTTACTGGGACTCGCGGTGTCGGTAAAACGACCATTGCTCGGATCTTAGCAAAATGTCTCAATTGTGAAACGGGGGTAAGCTCAGAGCCCTGCGGCCAGTGCGCGTCCTGTGTGGAAATCGCCGAAGGGCGTTTTGTTGACCTTATCGAAGTGGATGCCGCCTCCCGAACGCGCGTCGAAGATACCCGCGAATTGCTGGACAACGTGCAATATGCACCGACGCGTGGCCGCTATAAAATCTACCTCATCGATGAGGTGCATATGCTGTCGACGCACAGTTTTAACGCGCTGCTCAAAACCCTCGAAGAGCCGCCCGAGCACGTTAAATTCCTGCTAGCGACAACCGACCCACAAAAGCTACCAGTGACTATTTTGTCACGATGTCTACAGTTTAATTTAAAAAACATGTCGCCCGAGCGCATTGTTGGGCACCTGCAGTTTGTTCTGGGGGAAGAAGTTATCCCCTTTGAGGATGCAGCACTGTGGCAATTGGCACGCTCCGCCGATGGCAGTATGCGCGATGCACTCAGTCTGACTGACCAAGCGATTGCTTTTGGTAGCGGTAAAGTGGCCGATGCTGATGTGGTCTCAATGCTAGGTACTATCGACCACACACTTATTGAGAAATTGGTCAGAGCGCTGATTAATGGCAGTGGCCCCGATATTCTGACTGCCGTGGCCGAATTCTCAGAGCACGCGCCCGATTACTACGGCGCGCTCGGCGAGTTGATCACATTCTTGCACCGCATTGCCATTGCGCAAGCCATGCCCGAAGCGCTCGACAATAGCTATGGTGATCGAAAAGTCATTTTAGAGCTTTGTCAGCTAATCCCGCCTGAAGATGTGCAGCTTTTTTATCAGGTTGCATTAACCGGGCGTCGCGATCTGCATTTATCGCCAGATCCGCGTTCTGGGCTCGAAATGACCTTGTTACGCATGTTGGCCTTTAAACCTCAAGGCGTCGCCGACGTGCCAACTCAAGCTCTGCCGAGTACACAAACCGCGAAACCCCGAGATACTGGTGAGGCACCGGCCCAAGCGCAGCCTTCGACTGGGCCTAAAGCGCCGGCACCGTCAGCACCTGAACAGCCACCTAAACAGGGCAGCCATGCTGAGCCTGCGAGCCCTCCGCCAAGCCCTGAGCCGGCGACCCCGCAAGCTGCGCCTTCGCAACCGGTACCCGCAACGGCACCACCAGCGAACCTCGAATCATACCAACCCGATTCATACCAAGAGGTACCACCCTGGGCGGATGCGAACACGACCGCGCCACAGCGCGAGCACGATACTCATCCGGCAACCCCTGAACATCAAGAGGTCGCCGATACCGTAAAAAAGCCCCTTGAGGCGCTGCGCAATGCGCCGGGGCTAGATGGTCTAAAAACAGCATCGCAGATAACCCCACGGCAAAAGCCCGTTGTTACGGAAGAGCCCACGCTACAGGCTGTGGCGACGCCTCCCTCGGTTTCGATTCCGAGCAGCCCCAACGAAATTAAACCAGAGCACTGGTTGGCCATCTATCAGATGCTTGGGGTAAAAGGAGTATTACTAAGCACGGTGGCGAATTGCGCCTTAGTTAGGGTTGATGATGGGCACTTTTTCTTTTTGTTGGATCAAAATAAAGGTGCGCTGTTTGACGAGTCTCATAAACAGCGCTTTAACGACTTGCTCAACGACTACTTTAACGCGGCTGTTAAAGTTCACATTGACTTAGCCGAGCTACCCGCTTCGGTGATTACACCGGCTATTGACGCGGACAATAGGCGTCAGCAGGCGTTAGCAGATGCCGTTAACCGCATGCAGCGCGAACCCTTTGTTCAAGACTTACAAGCGCAATTTGGTGCCGTGCTGCACATTGACAGCGTTAAAGTGCATTAACGGTGTACTTTAACGTGACGTTTATTACCCGATACAGTAAGAGGTGAACCACCATGAATGGTTTAGGCGATATGATGAAGCAACTGCAAGATATGCAGTCGCAAATGCAAGACAACATGCAAAAAATGCAAGAGGAACTCAGCAACCTTGAAATTCAAGGCAGTGCGGGCGCCGGCTTGGTTACCGTTATTATGAGCGGGCGCCACGATGTTAAGCGCGTTAACATCGACCCGTCTTTGTTGTCCGAAGACAAAGAAATGCTCGAGGATCTATTGGCGGCGGCGGTGAACGACTGTGTTCGCAAAGTCGAAGAAGAAAACAAAAGCCGCATGGGAAATCTCGCCGGCGGTATGCAAATGCCGCCAGGTTTTAAAATGCCGTTTTAACGCGTTGTTGCTGATCGCTCGCTGGAGTATTTTGTGTATAGCCCTTTAATTAGTCAGTTGATCGAATCGCTAAGAGTTTTGCCGGGCGTTGGCCCTAAGTCGGCGCAGCGGATGGCGTTGCAGCTGCTTGAGCGCAATCAAAAAGGCGCGTTGCGGTTAGCTGATGCGCTAACACAGGCGTGCGAGAAAGTCGGCCACTGTGAAAGTTGTCGCACCTTAACGGAAGAGCCCTTGTGTCATTTGTGCAAAAGTACGCGTCGAGATAGCGCTCTGCTGTGTATTGTCGAAATGCCTGCCGATGTTTTTGCACTGGAGCAATCGGGAACATTTTCTGGTAAATACTTCGTTTTAATGGGCAAGCTGTCCCCCCTTGATGGTATTGGCCCCAAGGAATTGGGCTTAGAAACGCTCGCTACGCGCTTTGCTCAAGGTGAGGTCGAAGAAGTCATCATTGCCACTAATCCGACCATGGAAGGTGAAGCAACAGCACACTACATTGCCGACATGGCCAAACAGCACAAACTGCGGGTCTCTCGCATAGCACACGGCGTGCCCTTAGGCGGCGAGCTTGAATACATAGATGGCGGCACCTTAGCGCACGCACTGGCTAGCCGGAGAGAAATTTGATGACGCAAAGCCACGCAACCCCAGCCCCCGATGCACTGCTTCGCCAAACAATGGTGTTTATCAACGACGACTCGGCACTGGCCACCTATTGTAAGCAATGGATGAGTTGCCGCCTGCTCGCCATCGATACCGAGTTTATGCGGGTTGATACCTATTACCCGATAGCCGCGTTAATACAAATTAATGATGGCACCGCCAATTACATTATTGACCCGCTTAAAATTACCGAGTGGCAGCCGTTGGCAGATGTTTTAACGTCAAATTCGGTTGTTAAAGCGCTGCATGCTTGTTCGGAAGATCTCGATGTTTTTCATACCTTGTTGAATGTCTTGCCACGCAAGCTTTTCGATACCCAGATAGCAGCGGCGCTGCTGGGTATTGGGGCCAGTATCGGCTACGCGAACCTGGTAAACGACTGTCTCGACGTTGAGCTGCCCAAAGGCGAGACGCGATCCGACTGGTTGGCGCGTCCGCTGCGCGACGCGCAAATTCTCTATGCCGCGCTCGATGTCGATTACCTGTATGAGCTTGCGACGGTATTAGAGGCGCGTCTAAACGATAAGGCGCGGGAAAGCTGGGTATACGAAGAAAGTCAGGCGGCTATTGATAATTTTATCGCCAACGGTGACCCCGCTAGCGGTTTTTATAAGTCAAACAATACATGGCGCTTAAACCCAGAAGATTTAACCATTGCTAAGGCGCTGTTTGAGTGGCGAGAGGCGACGGCGCGGCAGCGAAATATTCCGCGTACCCGCATTTTAAAAGATGCGCAATTATTTGATGTGGTTAATCGAAAACCCAGCGCTTTAGCGCAATTAAAGTTGTTGGGCCTTCACGATAGCGCCATTCGAAAATTTGGCAAAGACATTTTAGCGTTACTAATTCCGGCAGAGGGCGCGGCGCAAGCGAAAATAAAATCGTCGCAGCGCCCATTAAGTAAGCCTCAGCGCGAGCGGGCAAAAGCAATAAAAGACACCGTTCAGGCTATTGCTAAACGCCACGAAATAGCGCCAGAAATACTCGCTCGCAAGGCCGAGTACCACGCAATGGTTCGCGCCATTGCGCAAGACACGTCAGATATCGATGCTTTGAAGTCCAGCGCGTCCGGTTGGCGTAAACAGTTTTTTGAAAGCCTTTCGTTATGATGCAGAAAATAATTTGCGATATTTACCGCAGCCCCAAAAAAGAGGGGTTGTACCTTTACGTGCCCAAGCAAAAAGGTTTGGCCGATGTGCCTGAAGCACTCATGGGCATGTTCGGTAAGCCCCTGCTGGCCTTTTCACTATTGCTAACCCCAGAAAAAAAACTGGGTAAAGAGGATATTGTTAAAGTGCTTGCATCACTCGATGAAAAGGGTTATTTCCTGCAGCTGCCACCGTCAGATCAAGACGACTATATGCAAGACATTAATCAGCACAATAGCAAGCTTGCCAAGTGAGTAAAAATAAACGAATAGCGCAACAGTGGTGGCGCCAAGGTTTAGGCGCCTTAAATGATGAACAGTGGGAGCAGCTATGCGATGGTTGCGGTTTGTGTTGTTTACATAAATTAGAAGACGAGGACACTGGGGAATACCATTACACGAGCTTAGCCTGTGACCTACTTAATACCAAAACCTGTGAGTGCAGTGACTACGCCCATCGCACGGAGCGCGTACCAAGTTGCCTGAAACTTACGAAAGACAATTATCAGGACGTGTTGCCTTGGTTGCCGAATACTTGCGCCTATAAGCTTATCGCGCAGGGGGAAGCCTTGCCGCGCTGGCACCATTTGCGCGCCGGGCATAAAAAGCTTATGCACCGTCACAATTTGTCGGTAAAGGGAAAGGTTAGGCATGCGGGCAATATTCCCGAGCAGGATTACCAAGAGTATATTTTGCAGTGGGTTGATGAATAGTGAGAAAAAGTCATGGTAAATACCACGGGAGTGCTAAATGAATTCTGACATTGCTGAATTGCAACAACGCATGGCTTTTCAAGATGATGCCATCGCAAAACTGAGCGATCAGATTGCGCTGCAAGATAAAGAATTACTCGAAGCGAAGCGCCATATTCGCATGCTGAGAGACAAATTCTTGGAGCTTTCCGAAGAGTTTGAACAAATGGCGCCCGCTGGCAACAGTGCAGAGCGCCCTCCACATTATTGATAGTGGGTGTTTATTGGGGGCGTCATTGACACCGTTTGGCGGCGTCGGTTATAAAAAGGGCTATTTTTATGACTGGGAAATTAGCCATTTACATTTTTGACTTTTAATAACGACCGTTAAAAAAGACAAGGGCATTGTAGAATATGTTTACTGCATCAGAACACTTACAAGGTTGGCTCGTGTATGGCGCGGGCGCCACTTTAGGTTTGATTTGCTGGTGGTATTTGCTGAGTAAGCTGCCGGGAAGGCCGTTAAAGCCAGTATTGTTCGGTGTTATGGTCGGCGTGCTCGGCATGCCTTGGACAACCGATGTTGGCAGTGAGTTTTACGCGCCGGCTTGGTTAATTGCGGGTAGTGATGGTTTATTTGAAGCGCCCGAGGCCTTTTGGCGAGCGGGTACCCCCTTGCTGATGGCGATGGGCGTAGCTGCTGTTATTGCGTTGATTATTCAAATTGTGTGGTCTGTGAAAGCGGGAGCCAAGCCTTCAGCGTCTGAAACCGCAAAGCGCGCCCGCGAGCGCAGCGACAAAGCCCGTGCGCAAGCAAACCCTGCCTAAGCTTCCACTCGGCGGCTACGCCATGGCGGCCGCCTACTGATATTCTGATTCGAGAGAAAAGCTGAATTCCCACCGCTGATTTTTGCACAGCTGCTATAACTAAAAGGTAGCAGGCAAAAGATTTAGTGTTGATCACCGGATAAGTGATGTGGGGACGAGTGTGCAGCAATATCACCCAAAGTATTGGACTTCCCGTTGTGTGCAAGTGTGCGCGGGTTTGTCGGTGGGCGTAACAACGAGCGCGACGCAGCGGTTTACGCTTGTTTGTTGGCTTTTGCTTGTGGCTGGTGCAGCGCTGGCGGCCGGTGTGCCAAGCGCCAGTGCCGAGCAGGCAGACGTGCGCTTAGTGATTGATATATCTGGCAGTATGAAGCGCAACGACCCTCAAAACCTGCGCCAGCCGGCGGTCAACTTACTGATGGAGCTGCTGCCCGATGCAAGCCACGCCGGCGTCTGGACCTTTGGTAAAGAGGTCAACATGCTGGTGCCGTTTGGCCGTGTTGATGAAAGCTGGCGCGATATGGCCACCCAAAAAGCACAGCAAATTAACTCGATTGGCCTGTATACCAATATTGGTAGCGCACTGGAAACCGCTACAAAGGTCGGGCCTGCGGCATCGAAAAAAGCACACATTATTTTGCTGACCGACGGCATGGTCGATATCGATAAAAACCCCGAGGTCAACAAAAAAGAGTGGCGGCGTATCGTGGACGATGTTTTGCCGGTGGTCAAAGAGCGCGGCTTTAGTATTCATACGATTGCGTTGTCCGAACATGCTGACAACGAGCTCATGAAAAAGCTTTCACTAGCTACCGATGGCCATGCAGCTATGGCAAAAACTGCCGAGCAACTAATGCCCGCGTTCCTTAAAGCATTTGATGCGGCGGCACCTTCGCAGCAGCTGCCGCTATCGGGAAACCGCTTTGTGGTCGACTCGTCGGTCGAAGAGTTTACAGCCTTGATGTTCCGTGACCACAGTCACGAAACAATCGCGTTGGTTGGGCCGGATAATGCGCGTTTAGAGCACGGCGAACTCGATGCCGACGTCAGTTGGCACCACACGGATAACTATGACTTAGTCACCATTAATCGCCCGCTAGAAGGGCAGTGGCAGGTTGTCGGCGAGCTTGCATCGGGCAGTCGGATTACGGTTGTCAGCGACTTAAATCTCAGGGTTAAGCCTTTACCGCTCAATGTGCCTGTCGGAAGCGCGCTAGATTTACAGCTCGCCTTACAGGAGGATAACAAAATACTGGCGAGGCCAGATTTTCTAAAGTTACTAAGCATCGAGGCAAAAGCCACTTTTTTGCATGATGGCACTACCCCGTGGCGGCACACCTTCAATACTCAGGCTCCGCCCTCGAACGGCGTATTTTCAACTTCGGCGGCCGGGTTTGACAACCCAGGTGACTACCGCATCGATATTGCCTTAGATGGGAAAAGTTTTCAGCGCAGTTTCTCTCACCCTTTTACCGTTAGCCTGCCGTTCGAAACCGAAATTGTTAAAGGCTATAACGACAACAGTCAGCGTGAATACCGCCTGTTGGTGCGCAAAAATGCCCAGCACATTCAACCTGAAAATACGCAAATGGCGCTTTCGCTGACAACACCGGATAGGCGCAAACAAGTCTATCCCATAGAGCTGAATGACCACGATGTGTGGCAGTACGCCGTATTGCCACAACGCGAGGGCAAATATGGGCTAGAGATCCGAATTACCGGAGTCAATGATCGTGGCGACTCCTTTGAATATGTTTTGCACGAGCAGTTTAGCTACGCACCGGAAGACGACTTTGCTGCGCTGCTGGCTGAGCAGCCAGCGTCCTCAGTCAGCTCGGCGGCATCTTCCACTAGTGCGGCGGCATCCTCGGCGATATCCTCTGAGTCTTCATCTGCGCCAGCTGTCGACACCTCTCAAGACGCCGTCAACGGCGAAGGCGGTGGGGGAGCCTGGATATTTTATGCCGCTTTGGGTATCGGAAACCTTTTGTTGCTGGGGCTGGCTGCTTTTGTGGTTAAAAAACTTATAGGGCCGGCTACCGGTAAAAAACAAGAGGAGCCGCCCGTAGCCTCCGAAACGCCGCCCGCTGAAGATGCGCCAGTGCCTGCCGAAGAACCTGCGGATGACCCTGGGGTAATGGAGATGGACGATATCGACGACGAGATCCCCCCGATGGAGGACTTAGAGCCTGAAATGGACTTTGAGGAAGATGATCTTGAAGACGACGACGCCAGTGCGCCCGAAGAGCCGCCGGCGGACGATGAAAACTTTGACTTTGACCTGTCTGCGCTCGATGCCGATGATGACGACACTCCGGCTACACAGCCAAGTGAGCCAGCCCCAGAGGTTGGCGAGCCAGATAGTGATGAATCAGTGGCGCCGCAAGAGGATAACGCGCCAGCGCAAGACGATGCCGGCGACGAGGAAGACGATATGGCCGATGCGATGCTCAAGGCGCAGGGCTTAGATCTCGCAGAAGACGAGCTAGACGACGCGATATCGAACTTGATTGACGAGCTCGATGACGATGCCGAGGCGAGCAACAAGCCCGATGACAAAGCGGATGAACAGAAAAAGCCCGGCAGCAATATGGCCGGCGAGATTAATCTCGATGATTTTGACTTCGATGACGACGGCGACAAATAGAATATTACCGTTCCTTTTTTGAGTATTGGCGCACCTTTTTTGGGCCTTCTGCTTTTCGAGTCATGTCCGTTGCGTATACTACGCGCCGCGAATGGTACGTCGGTTTTGTAGTACCGCCACTAGGACCCAGCCGGATAAGACGACAACGAATGGTGCAGCTATTCATTTATGCTCTTCACTGCACTGCTATGGTCGCACTGGTGGTTATCGCCATCTTGCAGGCTACCTACCTCAGCCCTCGGCTGTCCCTTGCTCAGCTGGTGACATTGCTGCGTCTGGACGTGGCGTACAGTTGGGCCGCGCTTATTGCCCTTATTTCCGGCTTTATTATTTGGTTGACGGGTCCTGAATTGCCGGGCAATTACCTTACGCAGCCATTATTTGTGGCCAAGCTGCTGTTGTTTTGTGCTATTGCTTTGGTGTCCACTTATCCATCGATGACGTTTCTCCGGCTTAAAAATGGCGCGCTGATGTCCCGAATGTCGATATCGCCCTGGGTGATAAATGTCGTTAAGCTGGAAGTTGCACTGCTATTGCTACTTGTGGCGCTTGCGTTCGCGCCACGTATTCTATAACCGCGGCATTTTAGGGTCGGATTCTCGCCCATAAGGCGTTACAATTTTGGGACACTATTATTAACGGCAGCTCAGCGGCGCCTTCGGTGGCCAGCTTCGCGCGGCCCGGTGCGGTAGTCATGGCTCATCCTAATTTGGCGCTGAAGCGTAATGACTGCGTCAATCATTTGTTTAAGGCAAACAACACATGCTCGAAGAAGCGAAAAAAGTTAGCGAGGCCTTGGTCCGCAACAGGCTAGAGACTCCGATGACGGCGTCGCAATTGTCAGGCGATCAAAAGCAACAAAAGCTGCAGTCCCTTTTCACGCAAGTCGTCGAAACGCTCGGCTTAGACCTTGCCGATGACAGCCTCAGTGAAACCCCGCAGCGTATCGCTAAAATGTATGTCCGTGAAATTTTCGGCGGGCTCGATTACGAAAACTTCCCCAAAATTACGCTTATTGAAAACAAAATGGGCACCGATGAAATGATTATGGTGAGCGACATTGGTTTAACCAGTACCTGCGAACACCACTTTGTCACCATCGATGGCTTGGCTCGCGTGGCCTATCTTCCCGATCGAAAGATCATTGGCTTGTCTAAAATTAATCGGCTAGTGCGCTTTTTTGCGCAACGCCCACAGGTGCAAGAGCGACTAACACAGCAGTTATTGGTGGCTTTGCAAACGCTGCTAGAGACTGAAAACGTTGCCGTTACAATCGATGCGACCCATTACTGCGTAAAAGCCCGAGGCGTTATGGATGCGAGCTCTAGCACCCGCACTACCGCACTCGGAGGCACCTTCAAAAGCAATTCTACGACTCGCGCCGAGTTTTTAGCGTCTTAGGGTGCCGGCACTATGCAAATCCCAGCCATTATTCGCATTAAAAACCTCCGCCTGCGCACCTACATTGGCATTAAAGAGGAAGAAATTAACAATCGGCAAGATGTGATTATTAACGCCGTCATTCACTGTCAGGCGCAAGCTGCGGTAGAAAGCAACATTATTGACGACGCCCTCAACTACCGCACGATATGTAAGGCAATTATTAAGCTCGTGGAAGACCAACGCTTTGCCTTGCTTGAAAGAATGACCTACGAAATATTGGAAATCGTGATGGCACACCCCGACGTGCTCAAAGGTGAGGTCGAAGTTGATAAAGTCGGCGCTTTACGTTATTCAGACTCTGTTTCTATGGCGTTGGGCGGGCGTCGCGACGCCCGCGGTGAGCCCTGGCAGGCGGGTTTTTAGAGATAACTTAGCGCAGCTTGGCATTAGTTCGGGGCTGGGGCTGGGACTGGGTTAAACCGCCGAATGCGGATTGCCGCCAAGCCACCCGGTTGTCGTTGAGCCCCATCCCGCTGTCGTTGATACTGATGCGCAATTTAATCCCGCAGGGCAAACACGACAGGCAGGGTAAATTCAAAAGACTCGCCAGCAATCACCTCTGGCATGGCTGGATATGGGCTGGCTCGCTGCACCGCCTTGACGGCTTCGCGATTCAACGCTTTGTGGTCGCTATCTTGGATAATCTCAGCGCTTTGCACCTGCCCCTTCCGGTCGATGATTACGCTCACTCTCACTGTGCCTTGCTCCCCGCGCCGTAACGATGATTTTGGGTATTTGATATAGCTACCGGTCCAACGAGTGAGCTTAGATAGGTAAAGCTGGCGAGACAGCAGATCGGCTGCCGTGTAAGAAAACTCATCTTCTTCATCGTCGAAGACATCGCTTTCGTCAAGGATTTGGTTTTCTACGACGGCGGGGGGCTGGGATGAGCTGCTTGCCGCGGGCTCTTCCTCGGCGACTGCTACCGGTGCCGAGCTACTGCTACTAGTCGTCGCAATGCTCGATGTGGCACTGTCGGTTGCCGCAACAGGCGAGCTGTCGTCGGTTTCTGGGACTTCTTCCGAGGGTTGATCGCTGGCACCGGCCGCTGCGGTTGCCGTTGCCAAGGCAGCGCCGGCAGCCTCTTTGCTAAGGCCTGCGTTCAGTGCGGCTACGCGTTCGCGCGTGGTGCGAATTTCTTCAAAGCGGGCGAGGGTTTGAGGCTCTATACTGCCTGCTCTTAAGAGTTCCGATTTAAATTCGGTAGAAAGTGGCACAGGACCTATCCACGATCGCAAAATCAGGTCGAAGAAGCTGACATCCTCGATAGTGCCGAGCAAGATCCCGTTGATGGATACTTCGACGCCTCGCCTAAAAGTGCGCTCGATCGTTAAGGTATCGTTCTTGACCAGCTTGATCTTAATCATGTTGCTAAAATTAGCTAGGTTTTGCGCATGCTTTTTAAGCTCGGCATTGCCGGCATTAATGGCAACCCCCTCGACCCACTGGCGTTTAAATTTTCGGGAAAACAGCCTGTCGGCCACAACTTTGATTTCCATGCGCTTGCGCTGATTGCTGAGCAGAATCTGTCGCGCATCCGCGCTTAAGTCTTCTACATAGAGGGCGGCCATGTACTGCTCGTTACCGAATTCGGTATGCGAGGCGATACCGTTTAAATTCATAGCGGCTATGGCGTGGTGGCTTAACAGAAGGCAAGCGAGCATAGTGGCACAGGCGAGCAAGCGCTTGACTGAAATAGACAAATACATACAAGTCTCGTTTTTATGATTATTGTTGTCGTCTTTGAGCGTTGTTACTGGCGTAATCATACGATGATTTTAGCGCATTGCTCACCCTTCGTGGGCTTTGTCGTGTGAACGATGTAACACGATTACGCCATAATGTGACTTGCTAGCTAGCGTGTCGCGCTCAAATTTTGTTACCGCCATGTAATTTGACTATTAAAAAGCCCTTTACTTGTTGCGATTGCTACCAAATGATGGTTTTTCGGTAGGTTAGCCTGCTTTTTTTACCCTCTATCAAGAACATAGACCAATTGGCGCCGCTTTGCGCTTAATCGCGCATTATTGTCTAAACTTATTTTAACGAAGGGCTTATTAGGCCTAAATGGCCGTGTACGCGCAACCTTGAAGGGGCAAATGGCGCCATATTCAGGCTTAAAAAGCCGTGACGCCGGCGGTAAATGATTAAGCGTGCCGCCGAGTTAATTGAATGGGGGTCGAGCAGCGTTCTTGTCACTTGCTCGGTCTATAACCTACAAGACTTAAACACACTTGCGAAAGCGAACTTGAATATGGCGGACGAGCAGCTCGAATTTGGCGCGCTAGATATCACTTTTGGTCAGCAATTTTTACTGCACCCAGACCCAACTAATAAAAAGATGGTTTTTAGTTGCACGCTAATAGGTTGTTTAGAGGGGCAGAGCCTCATTATTGGCCCCGATGGTGCGGGCGTTTTCCCTTCGTTGGCAGAAGGGCAAAAAATCATCGTTCGCATTGTGCTCGATAGTGGCATTGCGCTTTTTCCGACCACAGTGCTTTTTATAAGTGATATCCCTGCTGTAATGATTTACCTCGACTTCCCGCCGGCGGTTCAATTTAAGCGCTTGCGCGCTGCAAAGCGCGTTGTTGTTGCGCAGCCGATCCTTGTGAGCAACCTGGATAACAGCGCGTATACCGGCATTGCCGGAAAGTTGATTGATATAAGCACGGGCGGTGGGCGCGTTCAAATGTTCGATACCCTAGGGGGCGTCGGTGATCGCATCGAGTTAAAGGGCAAGTTTCAGGTGCACGGAATTGCGCGGCTGTTAACGGTGAAAGCCTGTATTCGCAAGCGCGACGGCAAAGAATACGGCGTGCAATTTGTTGAGCAAGACGAAGACAAGCTCATTGTCTTAATGGGCTTTATTTTTAACGCCATGTTAACTGGGAATCTCGATGCGATTCATTAGCGGGCTTAGGTGTGAAAGTCGGCTTCGATGCGAATTTTTCGTGGCACTGCTGGTTGCGCTATGGTGTTTTGCCGCCGGCACTGCGCCGGTACAAGCGAGCCCATTAGTCCCCACGGCTGAGTCGCCTGCCGAGACGGAGGCAGAGGCCGCCGCTGAGGCGAAGGTGCCCCTCGATGAAAAAGCGCTGTGGTTACCGGTTAAGTATCAAGGGTATTATATTAAGTTGGTCACTGCGGCCCAAGCGGCACTGAATCAGCCGCGCTGCATAGAGGTCAAGCAGGCAACGCTTGACCTGCGCCAAACGACGCCCGAAAGACCGTTGTTTCGCATATTGTGCCGTCAAGCCTCGGGTAAAACGTACACCGAGATGATCGAAGGCAATAACTACACGTCGCTAACGCCTAAAAAATCTTCGGCGATGGCCTGTCGCCAGCTATTAATCGCAAAGACTCAGCAAATGGTGGGCCTGACGTGGTTGCACAAAAAGGGTGAGTCGCTCACCTCGAGCCAAGCCGGCGTTGAGCGCTACCAGTGGGATTTTGATGCTGTGTCCGTCGATGGCGTTCCGCTTCATTATCGCGCCATTTGTGAATCGCGCCTCGGCCAACCGCGCTTGCAGATTAGCCCTCGACGATAACACTCTATTCAATTAGAATGCTGTTTATATATACAGTTTATTTGGTGCGTTATGCGCAAGGTTATCCATATTGATGCGGATTGTTTTTTTGCGGCCGTAGAGATGCGTGACGCACCGCACCTGCGCGAAAAGCCGATAGCTGTTGGTGGTCGCAGTAGTGGCCGAGGTGTCATCTCGACGTGTAATTATCCTGCGCGGCGTTTTGGTGTGCACTCGGCGATGCCGACGTCGCACGCTTTGCGCCTATGCCCCGATCTTGTACTTTGCCCCCACCGTTTTGAGGTCTACCGCAGCGCGTCGCAAGTCATGCGATCGATATTTCACGACTATACAGACCTCGTGGAACCACTGTCGCTCGACGAGGCGTTTTTAGACGTTACCAGCGCAGATAGCTGCAGCGGCAGTGCTACGCGTATTGCCGAGCAGATACGCCTGCGCGTTGAGCGTGAGGTAGGCATTACCTGCTCAGCGGGCGTTGCTAACAATAAATTTTTAGCTAAGGTGGCCAGTGATTGGCGCAAGCCTGATGGTATTACGGTGATTACACCGGATCAAAACGATGCATTTAGCAAGGCTTTGCCGGTGGTGAAGCTCAGCGGGGTGGGGCGTGTCACGGCCGGCAAGCTAGCGGCGTTAGGGCTTCATACCTGTGCCGATGTGCGAGCTTACGGCTTGGAGCCACTGGTTAAGCGCTTCGGCAAATTTGGCTTGCGGTTATTTGAGCGTTCGTATGGCCGCGATAACAGGCCCGTAGTCGCTAGCCGCGAAAGGCACTCGATTGGTGTTGAACACACCTTTGACCACGACTTGGCGGGCGAAGAGTGCCTCGCCAGGCTAGCTGACTTGTTGGTAGAACTAGAGTGCCGCATCGCCAAGGCGCAGGCTGTGGCGCGAGTGGCGAAGTTATTTGTTAAGGTGAAATTCTCTGATTTTGTAAGCACCACTGTCGAGCGGCGCTGTCACAGCGTAGAGCCGAGCGGCTACGCCGATTTATTGTGCCAAGCGTTAACGCGGTCGCCCCGTAAAGTGCGTTTACTCGGGGTGGGCGTTAAGGTCAATGGCGGTATGGCTGGTGTTCAGTTAGCGTTGTTTTGACCATAAGGGGCGCCGTAAAAATCATCCACAACGCCAAAAACTTCATGTAGAATGGCTCGCTCGAGGGGAATAGGCGCGGTTTTCTGCGCTGAAATTGTGCATGGCGACCTCTGGTTGTTGATGCTTTTCCAAAATGTAGGCCTAGCAGCGCTAGCGTCAAAATAACAAAAGCGAGATGCCTTTACTGTCATCATCGCATTAGGCTTCTGTGGAGACTAACTAGTGAGTCGTAGAAAGCGTAATCGCCAGGAAGAGGCCGACAAGGCCGATATCGATTTAACTCCCATGCTGGACGTTGTGTTCATCATGCTGATTTTCTTTATCGTCACCGCGTCTTTTGTCAAAGAACAGACGATCAATGTAAACGTACCTGACCCCAATCAGGCCGAGCAGCCACCGAATCCCGACTCCCCCGAGAGTATTTTAATCGTAGTGAGCGCTCAAAATGAAATCACCATCGACGGGCGCCGTGTAGATTTACGTGCGGTTCGCTCCTTGGTCGCTCAGAAAAAGGCTGAAAGCCCTCAGTCTAGCGTTGTAGTGCGAGCGCATGAAGATTCGAGCACGGAAACCTATGTGGGCATTGCAGATGCGGCCTATGCGGCCAATGTGGGCGGCGTTTCCTTGGTGCCTTTTTCTGACAAGAAACGACGATAACACCGGCTAATTGTGCAAAAAAGGCGCCTTAGGGCGCCTTTTTTGCATCGGCTTAGTACCTTTGGTCTTAGCACCTTTCGGTTTAGCTCCTTTTGCTGCGAGTGCGCCTAGCGTTAGAGGCCACTGTTTTGCACGCCGGTTGAGTGAAACATTTACCGGACCTAGCGAAACCCCTATAATGCGCCGTTAAATTTTGACGTGGCCTTAAATGCCTATTGTCTGCTAGTGCTACGGTCGCTCGAACGCTTGGGTGGTATCGATACTACGCGACATAGGTCATTTTTTTTTGCCCAAATTAAGGTGGTTACCTATGTTGCGGATTGCTCAAGAAGCGCTGACCTTTGACGATGTTTTGCTCGTTCCCGGCTATTCCGGTGTTACAGCCAAAGATGTGTCTATTAAAACCCAGCTAACGCGTGGTATTACATTAAATATGCCGCTAGTGTCGTCGGCAATGGATACGGTCACTGAATCGCGCCTTGCAATTGCGATGGCGCAAGAAGGTGGTGTAGGCATTATTCACAAAAGCATGACCATTGAGGATCAAGCGCGCCAGGTGCGTTTGGTGAAGAAGTTCGAGGCGGGTGTTGTTAAAGACCCTATCACTATTGACTCTTCGGCTTCAATCAGCGATTTGATCGCATTGACCAAGCATCACTCGATATCGGGCGTGCCAGTATTAGATGGCGGCGATTTGGTGGGTATTGTCACTGGGCGTGATGTGCGCTTTGAACCCAACTTAAACGCTACCATCGCCAGTATTATGACCCCCAAGGAAAAGCTGGTCACCGTTCAAGAGGGTGCAAGCCCCGATGAGGTGCGTGCGCTGTTGCATAAATATCGCATTGAAAAGGTGTTGGTTGTGGATGCCCAATACCAATTGACGGGCTTAATCACCGTTAAAGACATTAACAAAGCTGAGGCCTATCCCAACGCCTGCAAAGATGCCAACGGAAGCTTACGTGTTGGTGCCAGTATAGGCACAAGCCCTGATACAGACGACCGTGTAAAAGCATTGGTGGAAGCGGGTGTTGATGTTTTAGTGGTCGATACGGCCCATGGGCATTCTAAGAATGTGCTCGATCGCGTCGCGAAAATTAAGAAAGATTACCCCGAGGTGCAAGTTATTGGTGGCAATATAGCCACGGCGGAAGCGGCACTAGCCCTGGTAGAGGCGGGAGCCGATGCGGTGAAGGTGGGTATTGGCCCTGGCTCCATCTGTACCACACGCATTGTGACCGGTGTTGGTGTGCCGCAAATTAGTGCCATTGCTGATGTCGCTGAGGCATTAAAAGATACCGATATCCCCGTTATTGCTGATGGCGGTATTCGCTTTTCCGGTGATCTTGCCAAAGCTATTGTGGCCGGTGCTCACGTGGTAATGATGGGCTCGATGTTTGCCGGGACCGAAGAGGCCCCCGGTGAGGTCGAGCTATTCCAAGGTCGCACTTACAAGTCGTATCGCGGTATGGGGTCTTTGGGGGCGATGAGCAAAACCCAAGGCTCGTCGGATCGCTACTTTCAAGACTCAAGCCAGGGTATGGAAAAGCTAGTGCCCGAGGGCATCGAGGGCCGCGTTCCCTATAAAGGCCCGCTGGCGGCGATTACCCACCAGCTTATGGGGGGGTTGCGCGCGGCAATGGGTTACACCGGGAGTTTAGACATACAAACGATGCGCACCAAACCGCAGTTTGTGCGAGTGACATCCGCCGGCATGGGCGAAAGTCATGTACATGATGTCAGCATTACAAAAGAAGCCCCGAACTACCCCATTAGTGGGCGCTAAGGGTTCGGTTTCGGCAACTTTTATTTAAACCCGCCATGTGCGGGTTTTTGTTTTTCTATTTTGTTTGTTTTGTTGTAACTATTCAGCGGCTTATTAAAGTGGGTACTGGCTAATTATTTTCTAGGCCGTTCAAGCCTTCTCGGCATCTCGCGCCATGCGATGTCTACCGTAGGCTGTCTCGCCAAAGCATGGGTATTAATCAAGCGCTCTGGAAAATTATGCTCCTGGATTTTTGAACACTTTGTAATCCCTGCAAGAGCCGGCGTTTCGAAGCCTAGAAAATGATCAGCCAGCAACTTTTCAAAAGGTTTATGTTTATTTAGCCGAATAGTTACGTTTTGTTTTTTTATTGATGATATTTGCCAGGCAGACTTATGGTTACTGATGCTCACACCCCTGATATTCACTCACACCGCATCTTGATATTGGATTTTGGTTCGCAATACACGCAATTGATTGCCCGTCGCGTGCGTGAAATTGGCGTCTATTGCGAAATTCGCGCATTCGATATGACGGCAGACGAAATTGTCGCGTTTGCCCCCAAGGGCATTATTTTGGCGGGTGGCCCAGAATCCGTTACTGAGTTAAATTCGCCGCGCGCGCCCGAGTGCGTATTTACCTTGGGGATTCCGCTATTGGGGATCTGTTATGGCATGCAAACCATGGCAGAGCAGCTTGGTGGTAGTGTGCAAGGCTCTAATGAACGCGAGTTTGGTTACGCACAGCTGACCCTGAGAGGTGCGAACGCTTTTATTAAAGAAACAAAAGACCATGTCGATCATGATGGCAACGGCCTGCTTGATGTGTGGATGAGCCACGGTGACAAAGTGACCGCCATGCCAGAGGGTTTTGAGGTGATGGCAAGCACCGGGTCGTGCCCAATAGCCGGCATGTTTGATGAGTCGCGCAAATTTTATGGGGTGCAGTTTCACCCAGAGGTTACCCATACAACGCAAGGGCGGGCGCTATTTGAGCATTTTATGCTTGAAATCTGTGGCTGCGAGGCCTTGTGGACACCTTCTAATATCGCTGATGACGCAATCGCGCGCGTGCGCGAGCAGGTTGGCTCAGATCACGTATTGCTGGGTTTGTCGGGAGGGGTTGACTCATCGGTAGTGGCGGCACTTTTGCATCGCGCCATTGGCGATCAGCTAACCTGTGTTTTTGTCGACAACGGATTGTTGCGCAAAAATGAAGGCGATCAGGTTATGGATATGTTTGCCAAAAACATGGGTGTAAAGGTGATTCGGGTCGATGCTGAGGATGTCTTTTTGAGTCGTCTAGCAGGCGAAAGTGACCCCGAGAAAAAACGCAAGATTATTGGCAACACCTTTATTGATGTGTTTGATCAAGAGTCTTCTAAAATTGACAACGTCCAGTGGTTGGCGCAGGGTACTATCTACCCCGATGTTATCGAGTCGGCGGCCTCTAAGACGGGCAAGGCTCATGTTATCAAGTCGCACCACAATGTCGGCGGCCTGCCGGAAGATATGAAGCTTGGCTTGGTCGAACCTTTGCGCGAGCTTTTTAAAGACGAAGTGCGCAAGCTGGGGCTGGAGCTAGGTTTGCCTTACGACATGGTGTATCGCCATCCATTCCCTGGTCCGGGCTTGGGGGTGCGCATTTTGGGCGAGGTTAAAAAGGAGTATGCGGATATCCTCCGCGAAGCCGATGCGATCTTTTTGGAAGAGCTGCACAAAGCGGATTGGTATCACAAAACCAGCCAAGCCTTCGTTGTATTCTTGCCGGTTCGGTCGGTGGGTGTCGTTGGTGATGGCCGTCGTTACGAGTGGGTTGTATCGCTACGCGCTGTAGAGACCATCGACTTTATGACCGCGCGCTGGGCACATCTGCCCTATGAGCTATTGGAAACGGTTTCTAATCGGATTATCAATGAAATTAGCGGAATTTCCCGAGTGGCTTACGATGTTTCCAGCAAGCCTCCCGCCACGATTGAGTGGGAATAGCGTTTAAAGCGTGATTGTATGTACCCCAACGTTTTTTAGTGGCCAAAAACCAGCGCAAGTCGCTGGTTTTTTTTGTCAGTTATAAAGCGAGACGTCATGCATCAAGGGGTGGAGGTCCAGCATGCCTGTGCCGTGACCGCTATAACAATGGCCCTGCTTTATGCTCCTCAAGCTTAAAGCTGGGCCTATAGCTCGCTGCTTTTTCACCTTGAAGCCTGCGGTGCAGGTGAGCCTTTGAAATGACTTTTCTAATGGTGGTGTACATTTTATGATTTTTTGATGTACATTTTATGTATCTAATTTTGGTTTTTTTAATCTGATAAAAATTTTAAAATAATATAACCTATTGAAATTTAAGGGTAATTATTTTTTTGGCGGCTTGGTACGCCCCTTGATATAGGTGTTTGTACACACTAATGTTATTGAGGAATAGGGTATGTCATTTTTTAAGCGAATTCAGGCCACCTTGACGGGCGGGTTGGATCAAGCCATTAGCCAGCTTGAAAACCAGGATGCCGTCGTCGACGCAATTTTAAAGGAGGCGCGCCAAGCCGTCGCTAAAGCGAAAGTGCGATTGGCACGTGTTCAGCGCGATGAGCAGTTAATGGCGCGTGAGCAAGCCGAATTGGAGGCTGCCATTTTAACCTGGACTGAGCGCGCTAAGCGCACGGGCCAAACCGACGAGGCTAAGGCTATAGAGTGCCTGCGCCAGCGAAGATTATGTGTTGAGCGAAAGGACGCATTAGTCGCACGTTTGGAGCAGCATCGGCGCGTTGGTAAAAGCCTGGCCGCCGACGTGGCCTTGGCCGAAGCCCGCGTTAAAGAAATGCTAAATAAACAGCACTTAATGCGCACGCGTGAATCTGCGGCTGACGCGATGCGAGGGATAGGTTCGGTTGAGCGCAATATGGATGACGAGCTAAGCGCAACGTTTGAGCGTTGGGAGATAAAAGTTTCGGAAACCGAGTTACTTGGCGGTAGTTATGTCCATTCGACCGAGGTGGAAGCTTTCGAACAGGCCTTTATTAGCCAAGAAGAGGAGCTAGCGCTACGCCAAGAGCTGGCCGAGCTTAATAGCGTGCCCAGTGCGCAAGGAGAAAATCGTCATGAATAAGCTATCAAACGAAACGTTGCCTGAGAATGCTCCAGCTAGCGCGCGCGGCCACTCATTGCCGCGTATATTGCGAGGCTTGGGTGCCATAACACTTTTGGCGTCGGTGTCTATTTATTTATACCAAGGGTTGGGGCAGGGCAGTGATATTAGCCGGTTTGTACTGTTGTTTATGCATACGGTTGGTTTGGCCGGAATTGGGCTGGCCTGTAGTCGATGGTTAAAAGAGCAAAAAGGCGCCCGCCTCTTGCTAATGCTCACGCTAGTGTTCAGTGCTGCAAATTTCGCAATAATTGGCGCTTTTATCTATTCGATTACTGGCGCTTCGGTGCCTGAATTACACGGTGCTGTAACATGGGTTGTTCAAGGTTCCGGCAAAACATTGGCGATGTTATTGGCATCCTTTTTAGTTTTAGTGCCACTTATATTTTTTGGCTTTAAGGTAATAGCACGCCGCTCGGCCATGCGCTTATCAGCCATCTTTGCGTTGGCGAACACGCTGTTGTTATTGCCAACGCGCGACGAAGTTTTTATTGGTGTACTTGCGTTGGCCTCTTTCATTTTTTTGCTGTTCCATGTGGTAAAGGCTCGCGCGAACGATGTCACATTGCGAACTAAAGAGGGGTTGGTTGCTCAAGCGATTGTATTTGTGCCGCTCGTTATCATGCTAGGGCGCAATATGATGCATAGCGTGGGTGATGTGATCCCATTGATTATGAGTGTGACTTTATTAGTGGCTGCGCGCCAAAGCGCGATTAACTTGAGGGCAAATAGTGCGGTTCGCACGCTACTTGAAGTTACTTCCATTGTGCCCATTTTCGGTATCGCCCTATGCTTAGTTTCTCTGGTTGATTCTACATGGAGCGCTTCGTGGGCAACGATGTTATTTATATTTGCTAGTGTCTCGTCCGCACTTTTGCTCGAGCTGTCTGTCCGGTCAAGCAGTGGTCAAAACCTATATGGCTTTCTCGGCGTGCTTGTGGCCAGCATTTTGTTAATGGCTAATATATTAATGTCGCCCAGTTTGTTGGCTGAGTTGTATGCGATGGCTGGCGGAGCAGCGCTTATCGTATTCGCATTTTTCTTTCAGCGCCGTTATGCATTGTTGTCCGGTAGTTTGCTGTTAGTGGTCAGCATTGGTAGTGGGCTCATAACGGCTTTTGAATCGATTGATCTCGTTAATTGGTTTGTGGTTGCGGGACTTGGTGTCGGCGCTATTGTGCTGGGCTCGCTAGTGGAAAAATATGGTGAGCAGCTGAAGTCAACAGTATTTCATTGGCGCCAGCAGCTGCACAGCTGGGATTGTTAACTGATTGGGTAGCTTAGGTAGCCCTTCAAGCCTCGCACTATTTGCTGCGAGGTTTTTTTACTTAGCGTATTAATGGCCGTTTTTCACCGTGGGGTGCTTCTAAAAATAGTAATTTTTTTGTGAGAGCAAGGAAGTACCGCCCGGAGAGCCGCAGTTTACGTGGTGTAAATGAGGATTCGAGGACGTAACTGACGCCGCTATCGCGTAAAAAGTGCATTTTTAGAGGTGCCCCGTGTTTAATATTCGTAGGATCATGTATGTCACAGTCAAAAGCCCAGTTGCTACCATCACAGCATCGCCCGTTTTTAAGGGCCGTTGCGGATCTTATGTTTTCTAACCCATTTGATCATGATGTTACTGACATTGAAGCCTTAACAGGGTTAAGTTTGGCCGAGGGTAGCTCCGAACACTTTTACGTGCTGCTTAAGCCGAAACTTACAGACATTATGCAAGCGCTGGGCGATATGGCCATTGTTCAGTTATCTGACTTAAAAAACGCCGAAGATCAACACCTCTTTATGGCCGCAAAGCTATTTTTGATTTACGACCACTATATTGATGACTTCGACCGGCTTATTGCAGCGCAAATAGAGGCGCCGCAAAAAACGTTAAAAGTCAGGTTTGCAGAAAGTGCGCTAGCTGATCTCGGTGCAATGGGTTTTGACGATTTGCAAAGCCACAAATACTTTGCACTTTTTTATCAGTTGCGCCGTGCGTACTTATTAATTTGTCGCGAGTTGACGGGCAGTGCCGACTGTATCAAACGCTTAAGGCGCGATCTTTGGAATAATGTTTTTACCTCGGATGCCCACCTCTATGTCAATAACCTATGGACCCGTATGGAGGACTTCTCGACCCTGCTGTTAGGTGAGACAGGCACGGGTAAAGGAGCTGCCGCTAGGGCGGTTGGTTGCTCGGGATTAATCCCATTTGATTCTCACAGTCAAACTTTTCAATCCAAGTTTACCGAATCGTTCGTGTCGATTAACTTATTGGAATACCCTGAAACACTGTTGGAATCGGAGTTATTTGGGCACTCAAAAGGCGCTTTTACCGGTGCCATTAGTCAGTACGAAGGCTTATTTAAACGCTGCAGCGCTCATGGTGCGCTTTTTTTAGATGAAATTGGCGATGTTAATATCTCCATTCAGATCAAGTTGCTTAAAGTCTTACAAGAAAGGCGGTTCTCGCCGGTGGGGTCTCACGACACCTGCCGTTTTTCGGGCCGCGTTATTGCGGCAACCAACCGAAATTTAGAACAGTTACGGGAGTCGGGTGATTTTAGGCACGATTTTTATTACCGGCTCTCCTCAGACGTTATTGAGTTGCCTACGCTTCGCCAGCGTTTGTCGGAAGACGCGGGAGAACTGAGTTTGTTAGTGGCAAGCTTAATGGAGCGGCTGACGGGCCAGCCCTCGCCAGCGATGACCGATGATGTTGTCACTAAACTCAAGCAAAGTGTGCCGGAGAATTATGATTGGCCGGGCAACGTGCGTGAGTTAGAGCAGGCCGTTCGGCGAACCGTATTAGGACGTGATTACACCGGCGAGAACACAGCACAGCAAAAACTGCCTGCATGGCTTTCTTCGGCGCAGAACGGTACCTTAAGCGCCAATGAATTACTTAGCGCTTATTGCACCAGCCTTTATGCGCGCGAAGGTACTTTTGAGCGAGTGGCGGCGATTACCGAGCTAGACCGTCGCACCGTGAAAAAGTATATATCGGGGGTGTAAGTCATAGTGAGTTGGGCCCAACTTCGGATTTTGGCCCTGCATCACGCCGTATTTCGGCCACGTAAAAATTAATTTCAAATTATTTTTCAATAAATGGTGTCAGAGTCAACGAAATTGACTCGTGCAAATAATCTCGGAGTGGGTGGTGTAAAAGGGCCCGACAGTGCCCGGTTTTCGGGGCTTTGCGCGGGTTGGCGGGGTGGATAAAAA
>DATBNJ010000290.1:0-5217 GCA_036554385.1 Marinagarivorans sp.
TATCGGAAGAGCTTAACCGGCGCGACGAGCTCGACAATGCTGGTGGCTTAAGCTATTTGACCGACTTGGCCGCCAACGTGGCGGGCAGTGCCAACTTGCCTGCCTACGCGCGCATTGTCCGCGAACGCTCGACCTTGCGGCAGCTGATATCGGCCGCTGGCGAAATCAGCAAAGCGAGCTATAACCCGGGTGAGCTCGATTCTGATGAGTTACTGCAGCTAGCTGAAAAGCGCCTGCTAGAGATCGCCGAAGATCGCCCCAAGGAAGGCGGCTTCGAGGGCGTCAATAGCCTACTAAAAACCACCGTTGCCAAGATTGATCAGCTGTTTCGGTCCGATAGCGACTTAACGGGTTTGGCGACCGGCATCACTGATTTGGATGAGCGCACAGCGGGCTGGCAGCCCGGCGAGCTTATTATTCTTGCTGCTCGCCCGTCGATGGGTAAAACGGCCTTGGCGCTAAATTTTGTCGAGGCGGCAGTAATGACGCAGCCGAAACCTACCTTGATTTTCAGTATGGAAATGCCTGCCGACGCGTTAGTTATGCGAATGCTTTCGTCTATTGGGCGGATTGATCAGGGGCGAATTCGAAACGGTAAATTGCTCGAAGAAGATTGGCCCAAGCTCGAAAGCGCCGCCCGCAAGCTAAAAGATAAGCTGCTGTTTATTGATGATACGCCGGGCTTAACGCCCAGCGATGTGCGCGCGCGCGTTAAGCGTATTGCGCGTGAGCACGGCAATCCGGGGCTGATTATGCTCGATTACCTTCAACTTATGCAGGTCGCCGGCTCGAGCGAGGGCCGCACCCAAGAAATCTCGGAGATTTCGCGTTCGTTAAAAGCTTTGGCTAAAGAATACAGCTGCCCAGTCATTGCCTTGTCGCAGCTTAATCGAAGTGTTGAGTCGCGCCCTAACAAGCGCCCAATGAACAGCGACTTGCGCGAATCGGGCGCGATTGAGCAGGACGCCGATGTCATTTTGTTTATCTACCGCGATGAATACTACAACGAAGAAAGCCCCGATAAAGGCATTGCAGAGCTCATTATCGGTAAGCAGCGAAACGGTGAAATTGGCACTAGTCGAGCTGCTTTTGTCGGCAAGTACACGCGTTTCGAAAACTTGGCGCCGGAATACTTTAACAATGACATGCATTAACTGTCGGTCAGTGCGCTGAGTAAAATGTTGAGAATATGATGCAAACATTCCATCACGTCGCGTCTTTAAGAGATGCTTTGCAGGCTCATCGCGATGCGAAGCAAACCATTGGCTTTGTACCCACCATGGGGAACCTTCACAATGCACATATAGCGCTCGTCGAACAAGCTAAGCGCTTGTGCGATATCGTTGTGGTGAGCATTTTTGTAAACCGGCTTCAGTTTGGCTTGAATGAAGACTGGGACAGATACCCACGTACGCTACAGGCCGACTCTGAGCGTTTGTTGGCAAGTGGTTGCGACTATTTGTTTTGCCCCGATGAGCACGAGATATACCCCAATGGCATGGATCAGCAGGCCCGCGTTATTGTGCCTAGCATGGCCGATGTTTTGTGCGGTGCCAGTCGCCCTGGTCATTTTGAGGGGGTGACCACGGTGGTAACGAAGCTATTTAACATTGTTCAGCCCAATAAAGCCGTTTTTGGTGTTAAAGATTACCAGCAGCTCGCCATTATTCGGCGCATGACAGAAGACTTATGCATACCGGTTGATATCGTTGAGGGCGAAATTGTGCGCGAGAGTGACGGTTTGGCAATGAGCTCTCGCAATGGCTTTATTCTCCCCGAAGAGCGGCCAAAAGCGAATCAGCTCAACAAGAGCTTAAACTGGGTTGCCCGCCAGATAAAAGCTGGTGAGCGAGATTACCGGCGGCTAGAGCAAGCCGCCAAGGCACAGATAAGCGCTGCCGGCTTTGCCGTGGACTATGTTGCAGTATGCGATAGCCAAAGCTTGCTGCCAGCGGCATGCGACGATTATCGCCTAACGATTTTGGGGGCCATGTATACACAGGGCGCCCGTTTAATTGATAATGTGAGCGTTGCGTTAGAAGCGCATATTTCACCCTAGTATTTCGAGGTTAATTCATGCAATCGACTTTATTAAAAGGCAAATTGCACATGGCGCGCGTTACCCAAGCCGAATTGTGGTACGACGGTTCTTGCGCTATTGATAGTGAGCTGGTGAAGCTTTCGGGGCTGCGCGAATTTGAACGCATCGATATTTATAACGTCGATAATGGCGAGCGCTTTAGTACTTACGTGATTTTGGCCGAGGCTGGCTCCAAAACGATATCGATGAATGGCGCTGCTGCGCGTAAAGTGCAAGTGGGTGATCGCGTGATTATTGCCGCGTACGGTCAATATAGCGACGCCGAAATGGCTACGCACAAACCCAAACTTGTGTACTTGGCAGAAGGCAATGCCATCGAGCGAACCAGTAATACCATTCCCGTTCAGGTTGCTTAGCGCAAGGGCCGCGCCACGGCCCTTTTCGATAGCGCCTCGTTTCGTAATCCTCCTATATCCATACTCAAGCTGCAAGCGGCTAAAGCCTCGGCTCGTAAAACTTTGCTGGCTTTCGCCGTTGGGGTTTGCGTTAGTGTCTTTGACTGCAGCGCACCAGTCGTGCTACAAACTCGCAGCAAAAAATACAGCTAATTTTCAATGTTGGTTGTAACCCTATAACTTTATCGTCTTTTTAAGGTGACATGACTATGACGCAGCCTCTACGTTTTGGTGTGCTTGGCGCGGCGAAGATTGCGCGAAACCATTTAATCCCCGCTATTGCTAAGGCGGAGGGTGCCGCGTTTTGGGGGGTTGCCTCGCGCAGCCTTAAAACGGCTGAGGCCTTTGTCGGCGAGGTGGGGGGCGGCCGTGGCGTTGAGGGATACGAGGCGTTGCTTAATAACCCTGATGTTGATGTTATCTATAACCCGCTGCCCAATGATTTGCATGTGCCGATGTCGATCAAAGCACTGGAAGCGGGTAAACACGTATTATGTGAAAAACCACTAGCGCTCAGTGTTGAAGATGCACAGAGACTTCAGCAAGTCGCAAGGCAGCACTCTGGCTTAAAAGTGATGGAGGCCTTTATGTACCGCTTCCATCCCCAGTGGCAGCAAGTGTTGGACTGGATTGGCGCCGGTAGTATTGGCGAAATTCGTAGCATTTCGAGTAATTTTTGTTACTGCAATCACGATCCGGCCAATATTCGCAATAAGCCAGAAGCTGGGGGCGGGGCATTGATGGATATAGGTTGCTACGGCATTTCAGCGACCCGCATGTTGATGGGGGTTGAGCCAAAAGCTGTCGTCGCCAGCGCAGATATGCACGCTGAGTTCGGCGTCGATAACATGATGCATTTACTGATGACATTCGAAGATAAGGCCAGTGCGACCGTGGTTGTCAGCACCAAGTCTCAGCGCAGCCAGGGGCTGAGCGTTGAAGGCACCAAAGGTCGTATTGTGGTGACACACCCGTTTTATTGTGATGAGCACGATGAACGCGTGATCCGCTTGGAAACCAATGAGACGGACCAAGAGTTGATTTTTGGTGGTGATATTGACCATTATCAATTGATGATCGAAGCATTTGTTCACAGCATTCGAGAGGATAACCCGGTGCCCTTATCGCTTGATGACTCAATCGCAAATATGAAGGTGATTGATGCAGCCTTTACCAGTGTCAGCCGGGCCGGTTGGGTTGACGTTGTTTAAGGCCGCCCTTTTGCCCGTGGCTAACAGGGTTCAGTGACGCGATGCCGGATTTAGACGTTTCGTTAGACTTTCCTTTCGCGTTTGGCGAGCCGGCGGTCGGTGCCTTGCTTAAAAGCGATAATCAGCATTTTTTTGTGGACGAGCAGTTGGGCTTTTCGCCCGAAGCAGTCGGCGAGCATTTATTGCTCCATGTTGAAAGTAATGGTGAAAACACCCAGTGGTTTGCGGACCAGTTGGCCCAAGCGCTAGGGGTCAGCAAAACCGATGTGGGGTTTTGCGGATTAAAAGATCGCAACGCCATCACCCGTCAGTGGTTTTCGGTCTACGACCCAAAGCGCACCGCTACCGAAAAGGTAGATGCCGCATTCGCGTCTCTGTCTGCCAGTCGCCTATTGGAGGCAACACGCGGAAAAAGTAAGCTGCGACGAGGCGATCACGCCGGTAATGCGTTTGTTATCACGCTGGTGTTGGATGACGGGACGGAGGCGGCTGCGCTCGCAGACCTTGAGCAGCGCTTGGCGCAAGTGGCACAGCAGGGCGTACCTAACTACTTTGGTTTACAGCGCTTTGGGCGCAAAGGCAATAACCTAGTCGCTTTTGAGCAGTGGCTGGTACAGTCCCAAGCCCGCGCAGCCACGGCAAAGCGCGGACGCGGGCCGCGCAAGCCCAAGGGCATTATTTTATCGTCGGCGCGTTCTTTCTTGTTTAATGCGGTGCTCTCGCAACGCGTGCTCAGTGGTAGTTGGGCCACGCTGATCGATGGCGACGTTTCACTTGACGGCCTGCCAAGCGCACCCCTGTGGGGGCGTGGTCGCAGTGCCACGCAAGGTGAAGCCTTGGCGCTCGAGCGGGCAGCCCTGATGCCATTTTGCCGCTGGTCAAATGCGTTAGAGCACTTGGGGCTTCAGCAAGAGCGCCGCGCGTTAGTGTGTCGACCTCGCAACCTGCGCTGGAAGCGTACTGAGCTTGTATTAACCCTGACGTTCGATTTGCCCCCTGGGCAATATGCGACGGGAGTTTTGCGAGAGCTTTGTCTTTGTCGGGAGCCTTCTCGCGAAATAATAGGTGCGTAAATTTAAACTATTCAGGTAACTATTCAGCGCCCACTTTAGTGCGCTGCTGGAAAGGGTGCGTGCTCGTTGGTGTTGGCGCGTCGGTATGATGCGTTAGCTAAAAAATTAAGGGCACCTCTAAAAATGCACTTTTTACGCGATAGCGGCGTCACCGGCTTTTGCTCCTGCAAATCCGGATTACCGCACGTCCTGTGTATAAGTTCCGTCCTCGAATCCTCATTTGCCCCACATAAACTGCGGTTCTCCGGGCGGTACTTCCTTGCTCTCACAAAAAAATTACTATTTTTAGAAGCACCCTATTGCTCTAGCGCATTTTAGTCGCGTAAAACATTTTTTTATAACCAAAAATCATTTTTACCCAAAAGGTTTGTAATTTTTAACTCGTTGTTTTTTATAGTATTTTTTATTTTTTTGGGGATTTTTTATATTGCGATTTA
>DATBNJ010000009.1:0-2323 GCA_036554385.1 Marinagarivorans sp.
CAGGTCGCCATCAGCTTATCCGACCCAGCAATTGTGAAGTATTTTCGCGACGGCCTATTGGAAATTGTCGGCGAGGGCGTTGACATTATCTTTTGCAACGAAGGTGAAGCGCTCAACTTTACACAAACCTCCACGCTGGAAGCTGCCGCAGATGCCCTGCAAGGCTTTTGCAAAAGCTATGTCATCACGCGAGGGGCAGAGCCCACGTGGGTTTACGACGGACAAGCACTTCACCAAGTGCACGCACAACCCGTGAAGGCCATCGATACCAATGGCGCAGGTGACATGTTTGCCGGAGCGTTTTTAGCCGCAATCGATCAAGGAAAAACCTATATTGACGCCGCCGCTTTCGCCAACAGAGCCGCCGCTACCGTGGTAAGCCAGTTTGGCCCTCGCCTGCGCACAGAGCAGTACGCCGAGCTAAAAGCCGCGCTCTAACTCGACAGGCCTACGCGCCCTCGTCAAGCGCAAGGCTGTGAGTAAAGGCACCAACAAAGCACAAGGATGTGCCGTCAAATGCAAAATTATTCGACATCACCAAGTCACACTATTTATCACACCCGTCACACAATCCAACTCGCGCGAGCTGCATCTTGCTTGTGAAGGTGCGGCTATCATCAATGGAGTTGAGCAGCGTGCTGTAACCACGGGCAAGCACAACAAGCCGAACATCAAGCCATTCATTCCGCACGAGAACGCCACTACTGTGGGGTCACTAAAGTATGCGCTATGCGTCTACTAAATGAGGCTTTGAGCTAACCTTATTACCAAGAACAAAATTACCCAGAACAAAGGCGCGCACTGTTGGCAATTATATTGGGGAATAGCTAAGTCGATTGTTAACATCACGGCTTGCCTTGATACGGCGATTGTGATCTATCGCACCCAAGCTTTTCGCCATTCGATCATACAAAACAACATTGACCGTTGCGGCCAAATTCATACACCCTATGGTGGGCACATACACGACGGCGCTCGCTCGATCTATCACTGCTTGCTCAATCGAACCATCTTCGGGCCCAAAAATATAAATCGCCTGATTCGGGTGCTCGAATTCTGGTAATGGCTCTGCACCTTCGACTAATTCAACACAAACAATTGCCATCTCGGCAGGGATATTTTCTAGAATGCAGCGGGTGGACTCCAATGGAATTTTGGCATTTATATTTTTAGTATCGGTATGGTACTTTGCTGCCCGAGCAAAGCGCTCTCCAGAATACCTCACGGCACAGACCCGATAACATCCGGCGGCACGCATCACCGCGCCTACATTTGAAGGGCTTTTGGGGTTACACAACCCCACTACAACGTTGCACGGTTTCATTCAGAAAATCTTCTATAAATTATTGTAGGTGCGCCGCGATTAAAACGCGGAGGCTCGATTAAGTGGCCTCACTGACTACGTAGAAACTGAGCTACTAGCGCAATAATAGCCGTGCTTATAAGTTTGCTTAAACGCGGGCTTACTTAAAATGCCACTCCGAGTGAGAACTCTGGGGTAACTTCAGTGCAATCATCTTTTCGCAAAGATTGGCAGTCTTGATAATTGACGACAACGACGCCTGCGCGAAAGCTAACATTTCCACCCTGCTGAATCACAACGCCGACTCGTCCACCAACAGCAGATAAATTCTCTTGTTTTTCAATAAATGTCTCGCGATATAAAACACCAACATACGGTTTAAACGCTTCGAGTTGCGTGAAAACATAGGTTACAGAGGGTGATAGCTCGTAGATATCGTAATCGCCGCCAAGCCAAAGGTTACTCTCTATTCCCAACTCGAGGCCGTCAACGGGATAATACCCCACCCCTAGCCCAATAACCGTATAGGTATCGTTCAAAGCTGAGGCAGACCCAGCCACCAAACTAAACCTACGACTTCCCGCGTCAAAATCGTCACTCGCCACACCAGGAAAGGCCAGAAGAAGCCAACACACGGTACCAACAAGAAAAGAATACAACGACTTAACCACTGCACAACCTCCGAACGTTAAGCTTTAACCCGATAAGGGCGCTAGAACAAGCACAATAACGAATTTACAGATAAATTACAGCGATTAACCACAGCAATCTTCGGACGAGCGCAATGGAGGGCCCACGGTCAACAACAAAAAACTAAGCGACAGAGATCGCTTTAGGGTGCTTCTAAAAATAGTAATTTTTTTGTGAGAGCAAGGAAGTACCGCCCGAAGAACCGCAGTTTACGTGGGGTAAATGAGGATTCGAGGACGGAACTGACGCAGCTATCGCGGAAAAAGTGCATTTTTAGAAGTGCCCTTTAGGCGAACGTTCTTCACTGCCTAAGTCCTGGAGGGCATTTTG
>DATBNJ010000256.1:0-9622 GCA_036554385.1 Marinagarivorans sp.
TACCGCAATATCAAAGTTGCCCTCGATATGATCGAGCACGGATTGATCGAGTTGGCGGGCATTGTAGCCCTCTAAGCACAGCACCTTGGGGTTATCGCGCAGGCTAGCGGCCAATTGCTCATGCCCCACCTCGATACCCACGACCTGAGCGGCGCCGTGTTTTAGTAGACAATCGGTGAAGCCGCCGGTTGATTGGCCAATATCTATGGCCACCAAGCCTTCAACATTGATTTTCCGCTCGAGCAATACTGCCTCGAGCTTTAAACCAGCACGCGATACATAACGCAACTCGGGATGGTCGCCGGTGCGCAGCTCGCTATCGGGCGCAAACTTAATTGAAGGTTTGGTCTGTACCTGCCACTGCCCTGCGGTTTTGACCTCGACAAGCGCTGCGCCAATGAGTTTTTGCGCCTGGGTACGGGTTACCGCCAAACCGCGTTCTACTAATAATTTATCAAGCCGCTGCACAGGACTATACTCTCGCGCCATTTGGAAAGATGCGTAGCTTACTCAAAAGGCTCACTGCGGTAAAATAGCACACTAAGGTTAACCCCTCTGGCGACGCCCCCTTTGCGAATCATAAAACATTAGGCCTCCATGCAATTACCCATTCACGACTGTATGCCCGAGCTACTCGACGCATTAAACAATCACCACCAATGCCTCTTACAAGCGCCACCGGGCGCCGGTAAGACCACACAAGTGCCTTTAAGCCTGCTAAATGAAAGCTGGTTACGCGGTCAAAAAATTGTAGTGTTAGAGCCGCGCCGTGTAGCCGCCCTAAACGCCGCGGCTCGCATGGCCAAAATGCTCGACGAAGCGGTGGGCCAAACGGTGGGTTACCGCATGCGCCAAGCAACGAAAGTCAGCGCTCAGACGCGCGTTGAAGTGATTACCGAAGGTTTGCTGACCCGTTGGCTACAAGATGACCCTGAGCTCAAGGGCGTTGGCATCGTTATTTTTGATGAATTTCACGAGCGTAGCTTAAATACCGATGTGGGCTTGGCGCTGTGTTTACAGGCCCGGTCCTTGTTTCGCGACGAAGACAACCCACTCAAACTTTTAGTGATGTCGGCAACACTCGATAGCGAGAATGTCGCTGCACTGTTTGAATCCGAAGGCGATACACAAACGCCTACCCGCTGCCCCATTGTGACTAGCGCAGGTCGCAGTTACCCCGTAGTTATCCACTACCAAACGCCTAGTACTCAACAAAAAACAAATGCCAAGCAACACGATTTTTTACCGAGTTTAGTCACTACCCTTTATAACGCGCTCGAAAAAGAAACCGGTAGTCTATTGGTATTTCTGCCGGGCGTCGGTGAAATCGAGCGCACCCAAAAGGCCTTAACTCGGCTGCCGAGCAATGTGACCTGTCGCCCACTGCACGGCAGCTTAGCGCTCGCGCAGCAACAAGCGGCGATAGAGCCCGGCCAAGCCAACACCCGCAAAATTGTACTGGCCACAGATATTGCCGAAACAAGCTTAACGATTGAAGGCGTGCGCGTGGTCATTGATAGCGGCCTCGCGCGCGCGCCCGTGTTCGACCCCAATACCGGCTTAACGCGCTTGCATACGCAAAATATCTCGCAAGCATCCGCTGAGCAACGCACCGGCCGCGCAGGCCGAACAGAACCCGGCGTGTGTTATCGCTTGTGGCCAGAACAGCAACACAAACAACGCCTTAAACATTCCCAGCCCGAGATTATTAACGCTGATTTAATGCCGCTAGCCATTACGCTACTCCACTGGGGAGCTAATCATTTTAGCGAGCTTAGCTGGCTAGACCCACCCAGCGAAGCCAACTGGCAACAGGCCTTGGATGCACTTAAACGCATTAATGCCCTAGAGGACAAACAACTCACCGAGATAGGCAAGCGCATGGCCACATTTGCCTGTCACCCACGGCTCGCCTATTTATTAATTAACGCCGAACGCTACGGCAACGCTGCCCTCGGCGGCCTTATCGCGGCGCTATTAAGTGAACGGTCGCCCAAAAACCTCGGCAGCGATTTGTACGATCATATCAACGCGATTGAGCGCGCAAACCAGGGCCACCACAAACAATGGCAGCAGCGGGTCAAACAACTCGCACAGCAATTGGCAAAGCCGCTTCGCACAACACACAAAGCAACAATTGACCGCGATGATCTAACCGCATTACTGATTGCCCGTGCGTTTCCCGAGCGCATCGCAAAACGCAAAGGTGAGCAAAATGCAATGGTAGTCTTTCAGCTTGCCAATGGTCGCGCCGCACAATTGCCCGTAGCCAATCCGTTGGCACATCAACAATGGCTGTGCATTGCCGATGTTGGCGGCATGGCGGGCAAATCACACGATATGATTTTTTGTGCGGCAGCATTAAATCCGCGCTATTTCGACGATGAATTGAAAGATTTAACTGAGACATTAACCTTGGCCCAATGGGATGAGAGCAAAGGCCGTTTTATTGCCCAAGAGCAACGAAAAGTCGGCGCGATTGTGCTTAAACAATCGCCGCTGCGCAGCTTGCCGGCCGACGTAAAACAGCAAGCGCTAACCGCGCTTGTGCGTGATAAAGGACTTGAATTATTGGCGTGGGATAAGGCGAGTGAGCAACTCGTTGCGCGCGTTGAGTTTTTGCGTCAGCACCACGGTGCGCAATGGCCCGATATGAGCGCCCAGGGTCTACTGGCCACGCTAGAGCAATGGCTAACGCCACATCTTAGCGAAATCAACACCCTAGCCGATTTTAAAAAAATCGCACTTACACCGCTGTTAAAAGCATGCTTAAGCTGGCCGCAACCGCAACAACTGGACGAACTCGCGCCAACAACCATTGCTATCCCCAGCGGTCGCAACGCAGCGCTCGATTATCAACAGTCACCACCGGTGCTGGCGGTGAAGTTGCAGGAGATGTTCGGTTGTACGCAGACACCCACGATACTAAATGGCCAACAACAAGTGATGGTTCATTTATTGTCGCCGGCCAAACAACCCCTACAAGTGACTCAAGATCTGGCCGCTTTCTGGGCCAATGGCTACGCGCACGTTAAAAAAGAAATGAAAGGTCGCTACCCTCGCCATCCCTGGCCAGACGACCCCCTTAGCATGACAGCAACATCCAAAACAAAACGCGCGCTGGCACGGCAATAATAGCCACTCGACATTAGGCACCGGCAATGTCTAATAAAGTGCTACTGCATCCGTTCAGTCGTCTGGGCGGTACTTTATTGCTTTGGGAGACATCTACGCAGGCACGCAAGCATGTGTCTGCCCTTGTCCTCACAAAAAAGACTATTTTTAGAAGCACCCTTTGGCCCCCTGTGTCAGGATAGTTACCAACAAATAAACGGATTTAGCGAGCAGGTCTGCTCGCGTCATCGCCTGTCGTAACGCTTCAGCGCGGTGTACCGAGAGTGGCAGCTGTTGGGCGGCAACTGGGTAGCAGTCTTCGAGTGCCAATGTATAATGCGCTTTTTTTGGGAGTGCATAATGGTTAAAGCCTCATCATCCAAAAATTCGCGGCTCGTCTACTCTACCGATCAAGGGCGCATAAAAGCAGCGCCTGCCGCCGCAACCATACCCGAGTCCGATGGCATTGTTCGACTTCACCGCGAGAGTAAAGGCCGTGGCGGAAAGGGCGTAACCTTGATTAAGGGCATACCGCTCGCCCCTGCGGAACTCAAGGCACTGGCCAAAGTATTAAAGCAGGTATGCGGCACCGGCGGCACCGTCAAAGATGGCGTCATTGAAATTCAAGGCGAGCAGCGCGAAAAACTCAAAGCCGCCCTCGAAGCCAAAGGCTACACGGTCAAAATATCCGGCGGCTAAACTATTGTAATGATAATCATTATCATCTAGAATCTCACCCTAACAGAGGAGATTCGCCATGCTAAGCACTCAGATCAGCCAAGACCTTATCAGCACATTAGCGCTTCGCGCTCGCGGCAATCGCACCAGCCAGCTGTTCGACAATGCAGCATCACTGCTGGCTAACCAGCTGGGCTTAGATACGGTACAAGCCTTAAACACTAAAGAGCAGGCAGCCCTGCAAAGAAGTGAATGGCTTGACCGGCAGGTAATCGACTTTTTAAAACAGTACCCAAAAGCGCTGGGCATAGAGCTTGGCGCTGGAGTAAGCACTCGCTTCCACCGAATATCTAATACCTTGGCGTGGCCACAATTCCGCTGGGCAGATATTAATACACCAGAAACCCATGCCTTCAGCCAAAGTCTTCTGCCCATCACCGACAACTATCGCTCGATTGGCTGCGACATGTACCAACACGATTGGCTTTTTCGGGCTGGCTGGCAACCGGGGCTTCCGCTATTAATTGTGCTTGAGTCCCCCGCTGCGTGCGAAAGCCGCGAGCTGGCACAGCTCCTAAAGGCACTGCGTAGCCGCGTCACGCAGTGTGATAGCCCTCTGCACATTGTGGCAAGCTACGATGCCCGCGCGAACACCGCGCTGACGGCCACCTTGAACGCGCTACAGCCAACGGCCTACATAGCCTTCGAAACATCTTGGGCGCGCACGCTGGTTAGCAAGGTGCTCGCGCTGCTCGGCGCACAATCGCCATTCCCGCAATGGCGGGGGCAGTCCGTGAGGGACGAGGGGGATAAAAGCAAAAGCCGTTTGCACGCTCACCCCCCTAAACAGAGTGCGCCACCGGGCAAGCATTAACGTGGCGCATGGGCAAGATGACTTCTGGCCGTTTTGTATTTCCTCGGTGCTCGGCGAGCTTTTGCGCGGCATAAAAAGTCGCACGTATTTATTACGAATTTGCAAAACATCAAGGATGGCGCTTCGGGGTCGTAACTCGCTAAGCTGGTTTGATCTTTGCTGTAGGGTAAATACCGCCCCAAACTGTCGACTAACCGCCGATATTTTGACAAGGCGACCCTAATGAATTGATGAGGTTAGTTCCATGCCAGCAGAAACTTTTTGGCCTTTAATCCAAAGCGCCCTTCAGATTACTCTCGGCGGCGCCATTGCGCTGATTACCGCATGGTGTATTCACCGCTTTAAGGGTAAAAATGAAGGCTCCTCACCAGGCGAGCGCCGGCTGATGATTCTCGAGGAAATCTCTCGCGAAGTCGGCTACGTCAATCACTGTTTTGCCCGCTATTCGGCGCTGGTTATCGAATCCACCCGATTCGGCAAAACCTGGCCTCAAGCGCGCAAGGTAGAGCTAGAGCGAGTCAATGCCGATTTAGTCGAAGAGTTTAGAAAGCTCGCGGATGCCGAGGCCAAACTGTTAATGCTGGGTGAGAAAACCATGGAAAAAACATTGCGCCTGTATGCGGCAAAAATCGCATTGTTTAGAAAACAGGTTTACGTGGGCCGACAAGACATTAGCGAACAAGAAATCGCTGATTTAAAAGCCACTATTTTGACGCTGCGCGAGCAGTTCTACGACCTATTAAGCCGACGCTACGACCGGCTTCTCGCGGCTTAAGCCTTCGGCGTTGCGACAATTACACAGCACCCTTTATTCAGGCGATTCGGCAATCCGCGCTTTATCTTCACATTATCGCTTGTGTTTGTTTAAGGCACAGCCTTAGCGGGGAAAGTAAGCCGCAAACCGAGCGATCCACTCCTCCGCGGCTTCATCCTCGGTAAGCTGGCGTCCAGTCGTTTTGCTCAGCAGTTGCCGGTAGTGTTCGATATGGCAGGCTTGCTCGACCATGCGCATCGCGTAGTGCTCGTTGTCTTCTTCAAATTGAACGCCAACATCACAGTGTGAATCGCCGACTAAAATGCAGTGACTGACAACACCGTGCAAGTTAACATCCGAACCTCGCAAATTTACCTTGATATGGATTTTCACACCGATAGGCAAAGAGGTACGGGTTTCAAACACCATACCGCCCTCGTGGACGTTAAGCATTTGCGCCGCAACATAGGGCGGAGACGGCTCGACAGAGAAGTCGAGCGGAATGTCTGGCGGATGCTTTATAAAACCCTGAAAATGACAGACTTCAGCCTCGATTTCGTCAACCCAACGACAACTGTAGCCCATCCAAGCCTGCAGAGTTTCTACTTGCTTAGCCTCCAATTTCGGGGGCTTGACCATAACCATCAGGGTCATTCCTTACCTCGGCAACGAGGCACCTTAGTGTTTAACTTAGGTATAGCGCAAATCGGGATAAGGGAAACCCAAATCCAGAAAATCGCGACACAAATTTATTATAGGCGCCAACAATGTGAAGTGCACATCAAAATAGGTCAGGCTGACTACAAAGCGCCTTAACAGGGCCAAATGAACGCCGGTGCTCTGGCAGTGGCCCGAGCGCCTTTAATTGTGCCATGTGGGCTTTAGTCGGATACCCTTTGTGCTTGGCAAAGCCATAATCTGGATGTATTGCATCGAGCTCAACCATCTCACGGTCGCGAGTCACCTTCGCCAAAATCGATGCGGCGCCAATGCAGGCCTCTTTGGCGTCACCTTTCACGATTGCCTCGGCACTGTAATGCCATGGCGGCAACCGGTTACCATCAACTAAAACGTGCTCCGGCTGAACGGTCAAGCCTTCTACGGCTCGCTTCATGGCCAGCATACTGGCGTGCAGAATATTCAACTTATCGATCTCAGCCGGTGACGCATAAGTAATATGATAAGCGAGCGCATCGCGCAAAATTAGCTCGTATAGCGCATTGCGTTTTTTTTCAGACAGCTGCTTTGAGTCCGCTAAACCGACAATAGGTTTGGCTGGGTCCAGAATAACAGCGGCCGCCACCACATTGCCCACTAAAGGGCCCCGCCCCGCTTCATCGACACCCGCTATCAACATGAATTGCTCTCTTTAAAGTCTTGAAATAACTCGTATTGCTACTGAACACTTGGGTTACAAAGCACCCGCAATAGCCAGCACCGCCTGCGCTGCTTTTTTATTGGCATCGCGTTTTAGCAAGTGATGCAAGCGTGCATATTCGGCCAGCAATTCAGCCCGCACTTGCCCATCGAGTAGGTGCAGCATTTCTTGGGCGATATTAGCTGGCGTTGCTTCGTGCTGAATAAATTCTTTTGCTAGCTCTTTTTCGGCCAGTAGGTTCGGCAAGCCAATAAACGGCACCTTCACCATGCGCGAGAAAATAAAATAAGAAAATGCCGCCACTTTGTACGCGATAACCATGGGTTTCTTTAACAGCATGGCCTCCAAGGTAGTCGTACCCGAGGCCATAACCACGGCATCACTCGCTAGCATAACGTCGTGCGACTGTTTAAATACCAGCGTCACCGGTAAATCGTCAAAGTCGGCCAGTAGCGTCTCGATTTGCTGCTGACGCTTT
This sequence comes from Marinagarivorans sp., assembly GCA_036554385.1. Classification (GTDB taxonomy): domain Bacteria; phylum Pseudomonadota; class Gammaproteobacteria; order Pseudomonadales; family Cellvibrionaceae; genus Marinagarivorans. The sequence goes on from DATBNJ010000256.1 coordinate 7,277, forward strand.
TCATTGGCGGCGGGAATAATAAATTTAAGATTCTCCTGCTGGTGCAAACACAGCCGCGCCGCCTCGAGAAATACGGGCAACATACGCTCAACTTCTCCGCCTCGGCTACCTGGCAATACCGCGTACAATTGCTCGCCTTCTTTTAGCTCTAGACCCAATTTTGCACGGGCGGCAGCGGTATCGGGCTGCAGTGGAATTGAGTCGGCTAGGGTATGGCCGACGCAAATCGCGGCAATATTATGGTCGCAATAAAACGCTTGCTCAAAGGGAAACAGCGTGAGTACCGTATCGACGGCACGCGCTATTTTTTTAATGCGCCCCTGCCGCCAAGCCCATACGGACGGGCTCACATAATGTACCGTTTTAATACCCGCTTGTTTGAGCGATAACTCCAAATCTAGATTAAAATCCGGCGAGTCGATGCCAATAAAAACATCGGGCGGATTAGCAATAAAGTGATTGCGTAAAAACTTACGGATGCGAAGTAGCTCTGGCAGGCGCTTTAACGGTTCAACAAATCCCATGACGGCAAGCCGATCTTGCGGGAAAAACGAATGCGCACCTTGGGCAAGCATTAACGGCCCGGCAATGCCTTCAAATTGCGCATTCGGGTGCTGAGCTTTAATCGCTTCTATAAGCCCGGCCCCGAGAATATCTCCAGAGGCCTCACCGGCCACAATACCGAAGCGCAAGGCTTTTTTATCGGCGTCCGAGCCTTGCGCTGTAGAGACGGGCATTTAGCGAACAATACCGCGGGTTGACGCTTCCAGAGAGTCAATCAGCGTTTGTACATGCTCGCTGTCGACGACCAGCGCTTTAAGCTCGCCAATCGCCTCGTCGAGCGTGAGCTTGCGACGATAAATCAGTTTATAGGCCTTCATTAAGGCGGCGATGTCTTGATCACTAAACCCGCGTCGCCGCAGGCCTTCAGCGTTTATTGTCCGCGTTTCAGCGGGCGCGCCGGCCACCATCATAAAAGCGGGAACATCTTTGCCAATCGCGCTGCCCATGCCGGTAAAGCAATGCGCACCAATCCGGCAGTACTGATGGACCAATGTAAAACCACTTAAAATCGCCCAGTCACCAACGTGAACATGGCCCGCTAAGGCGGCGTTGTTCACCAAGATACAGTGGTCGCCAATAACACTATCATGGCCTACATGGACATACGCCATTAACAAATTATTGTTGCCAATATAGGTATCACCACGATCTTGCACAGTACCGCGATGCAAGGTTACGCCTTCGCGAATAACATTGTTATCGCCAATGGTTAAGGTGGTGGGTTCACCGGCATATTTGAGGTCGGGTGTGGCTTCGCCAACGGACGAAAACTGATATATATGATTGTTTTTACCAAGGGTGGTCGGACCTTTAATAATGACATGAGGCTCGACTTGAGTACCCGCACCAATTTCAACATCGGGGCCTACGATACTGAAAGGCCCAATGACAACGTCATCGTGAATCACTGCACTCGGGTCAACAATGGCCCGAGGGTCAATTTGAGGTGCCGCCATATCAGGCTCCAATAGAATTTATTTGGCTAAAATAACTGTAACTATTCAGCGGCGCGCTAAAGTGGGCACGGGCTAAACACTTTCTAGGCCGTTCAAGCCTTGTCGACATCTTGCTCCACCGATAACTGCTCCTAGACAGCGTGCTCCTGCGCAGTCCAATAAAGTACATCCTGTACCGATGCATTTTTGAACACCTTGCAATCCCTGCGAGTGCCGGCGCTTCAATACCTCGAAAATAATCAACCAGCCTGCTTGCAAACGGTTAATTTTTATTTAGCAGAATAGTTACAAATAACTTAACTCATTATTATGCCAAACGCGATTTTGAGCGAACGGTGGCATTGAGTTAAAAAGTGCGATCTTTGGTCATCACGCAATCGATCAACTGCGCGTTGATTATGGCTTTGGCCATAAACCTTGTCGCTTGAGCAGGTGCCGGCCATTGCTTAGCTGGGCAGCACGGGCATACGCGAGCTCGGCAAATACTAGCCTACCGTGCGATCGGCACACATAATGGTGGCTTCAGCAACAATTTTTCCATCGACTTTAGCCTTGCAGTCGAATTTCCAAATGCCGCGCTTTTCCGAAACGACGCTCGCTTCAATGTACATTTGATCACCGGGCACGACTTGTCGCTTAAAACGAACGCGATCTGCGCCAGCATATAAATAAATGGAGCCATCTTCAGGGGTTTTATTCATGGTTTTAAATCCCAACACACCGCAAGCTTGTGCCATAGCTTCAAGAATAAGCACGCCGGGAAACACGGGGTAATCAGGGAAATGACCTTGGAAAATACCTTCATTAATGGTGATATTTTTATAGG
>DATBNJ010000040.1:0-53002 GCA_036554385.1 Marinagarivorans sp.
CCGATTCATAGTTACAGCTTAAAGGTTAAGCCTGAAAACCATTTTATCAATTGGCAGCAAGATGCTTTCGGTAACTTTTTGGCCAGTATTGTGTTTCCCGAAAAAACTAAGGAGTTTTCCGTAGAGGTTGAAGTCATTGCCGATATGGTGGTGATCAATCCCTTTGACTTTTTTTTAGAAGAGTACGCAGAGGAGTATCCGTTTAAATACACGGATCAACTGAAAAAGGAATTGACGCCTTACTTGGAAAAGCTTGAATGTGGCAAAGAATTCCGCAACTTCCTTGCTGATATCTCCCTTGAAAAGCGCCGCACGATCGACTTTCTTGTCGACGTTAATCAGCGAGTGGAAAAGGCTATCGAGTATGCCATTCGCATGGAGCCAGGCGTGCAAGCCCCAGAGGAAACCCTCGAGCTAGCCAAGGGCTCGTGCCGAGATTCGGCTTGGTTAATGGTGCAAATGCTTCGCCATATGGGCTTGGCAGCGCGTTTTGCCTCGGGCTATTTGGTGCAGTTAGCACCCGATGAAAAATCATTAGATGGTCCTTCGGGCACAGAGAAAGACTTTACCGATTTGCACGCTTGGTGCGAGGTGTTTTTACCGGGTGCCGGTTGGGTTGGGCTAGACCCAACATCCGGCTTGTTTGCCGGTGAGGGCCACATTCCGCTAGCTTGTACGCCGGACCCGTCCTCTGCAGCGCCCATCGAGGGCGCGACTGATAAGTGCGAAGTTGAGTTTGATTTTGTAAACGAGGTGTCGCGTTTTCACGAAGATCCGCGCGTGACCAAGCCCTACAGCGATGCGCAGTGGGCTGAGGTATTGGCCCTCGGTCAGCAGGTTGACAAGGACTTGCAGGCTCAAGACGTTCGCCTGACGATGGGGGGCGAGCCAACGTTTGTTTCCATTGATGATATGGAGTCTGCTCAGTGGAATACCGAAGCGCTTGGTGCCGATAAACTCAGTTTGGCCAAAACCCTATTGTTGCGCTTGCGCGATCACTTTGCGCCCAATGCCATGCTTCACTATGGCCAAGGCAAATGGTATCCCGGCGAAGAGGTGCCGCGCTGGGCGCTGGGCGTTTTTTGGCGCAAAGATGGTGAACCCGTATGGCGCAACCCCGAGCTGCTTGCTCGAGTCGATAAAGATTACGGTCACGATAGCGTCATGGCGCGAAAGTTTACCGATCAGCTCGCCGCGGTATTGGGTGTTGAAAAGCGTTTTGTTCATCCGGCGTATGAAGACGGCTTACACTATTTATTGCAAGAGCAGCGCCTACCGCGGAATATCGACGCATTGGTCGCGGATGCCAAAGCGAGCCTCGAGCGCAAGCGTATTGCGCGCGTTCTAGAGCAAGGCTTCGACACGCCCACAGGGTTTGTTTTGCCGTTGGAGCGAGACCTTACCGGAACCGCGTGGTGCTCTAGCCGTTGGCAGTTCCGCCGAGAGCGCTTGGTGCTAATTCCCGGGGATTCGCCGATGGGGTTGCGACTGCCGCTCGGCGACTTGCCCGCTGTTGAAGACGATGAATACACACCCGAGCGCGATCCTTTTGATGTCGACCATCAGGGCCAGCGCATGGTGCAAACGCCGAGCGCAAATGAGCCGCCGCCAGCTTATACCTATAACGACGTGCCGGGTTTTGGCCCGGCACTCGGCGCGCCACCGACTAAAAAGCAAAGTCGCTCGGGTATGCAGGTGATTCGCACGGCGCTTTGTGTCGAGGCGCGCGGCGGTAAAATCCACGTTTTTTTACCACCGGTTTACGCCCTCGAGGACTACATCGCTATTGTCAATGCGCTGGAGCACGTGGCCGATCAACTCGAAGCGCCGATTGTGATCGAAGGTTACGAGCCACCTAAAGATCCGCGTATGCAAAAGTTCTTAATCACCCCAGACCCTGGCGTGATTGAGGTGAATATTCACCCCGCGAATAATTGGCAGGAACTGGTTGAAAACACCACTGCGCTTTACGAGGCTGCGCGGCAATCGCGTTTAGCCGCGGAGAAATTCATGCTTGATGGCCGCCATACGGGCACGGGAGGGGGCAACCACATGACCCTGGGCGGCATTACGCCCGCCGATAGCCCGATGCTGCGGCGGCCAGATTTACTGCGCAGTTTTGTCACTTTCTGGCAGCATCATCCAAGTTTGTCGTATTTGTTTTCCGGCACGTTTATTGGGCCAACGAGTCAGGCGCCACGCGCCGATGAAGGGCGCGATGAAATGCTTTACGAAATGGAAATTGCCTTTCAGCAGATGCCCGATGGCCTAGCGGATCAACCTTGGTTAGTTGACCGTTTGATGCGTAACCTTTTAATCGATATTACTGGCAATACTCACCGTGCTGAATTTTGTATCGATAAGCTTTATGCGCCGGGCAGCGCCAGTGGGCGGCAAGGTATTCTCGAGTTTCGCGGCTTTGAAATGCCACCCCACAGCCGTATGAGCTTGGTACAGGCGTTGCTGATTCGCGCACTGGTTGCCCGCTTTTGGAAGAACCCCTATAAAAAACCCTTGGCCCGCTGGGGCACAGCGCTGCACGATAAATTTATGTTGCCGCACTTCATTTGGCGCGATGTCCAAGAGGTGTGCGCCGATCTTGCCGAGCATGGGTATGCATTCAAACCCGAGTGGTTGCTGCCTTTTGAGGAGTTCCGCTTTCCGCATTATGGTCGCGTTAAGTTGGATGATGTGGAGATCGAGCTGCGCTGGGCCATCGAACCTTGGCACGTGCTAGGCGAGGAGGTGGGTAGCTTTGGTACCGCGCGTTATGTCGATTCGTCGGTCGAGCGCTTGCAGGTACGGGTATCGGGTCTGACCGATAAGCGCTATGTGCTGTCATGCAATGGCCGACGCGTGCCGCTGCATGATACGGGCCGGCACGGCGAGCATGTTGCAGGTGTGCGCTACCGTGCCTGGGCTCCGCCTTCGGCACTCCACCCAACCATTGGGGTGCATACGCCGCTCACTTTTGACCTTATCGATACTTGGACGGGGCGATCCGTGGGGGGCTGTACCTACCATGTGTCTCATCCGGGCGGGCGCAGTTACGACACCTACCCCGTTAATGCTTTCGAGGCGGAATCGCGGCGCGTCAATCGCTACGAAGACTTGGGGCATAGCCAGGGCCCCTATACCTTGCCGCCAGAAATTAATGCCGTGCGCGAGTTCTTTCCGCGCGAGATGCCGCCGCGCCCGATGGGGCCGCCGCCGGAAGAATCACCCGGCGAATACCCTTACACACTCGACTTGCGGCGCAAGCCGTCGCCTTTGGGGTGAGATAAGGCGTAAGAACGTGACATAATAGCTAAACTTGAAATGGGGTGCGGTTTACGGCACCCCATTTTTTTTCCAGAGTCGAAGGGCGGCAATGAAACTTGCTGAATAATAACAATGCGAGAAAGCCTACCAGTGCAGGCCTATCACTGCGCTATCGACGCCACGGATTGTGGTGAGTCAAGGTCAGTTTCTCGGGCTTTATTACTCGGCAGTACGTGTATTTGTTGGTCGTGGTTCCAAATCCACGCCTATTCCCGAGAGGTCGCCGGCTGCATCGCTCACTGCGGCGAGTCTGCGTGCGGCACTCGACAATGATTAAACGGCTTATACAGGCAAACACTTGTGGTTGAATTTATCTATAAACCCCGGCCGAATTTGGTTGATGAAGCCTTTGATGCCGATGGCAAGGCTAAGCCTCATTGGCAATACCTACTCGATAGCTTATCGGCTATGGGGGCTGACGCCTTTGCGGATCGCCAGAATAAAGCGCAACGAATTTTGCGCGACGATGGCGCGACCTATAATATTTACAGCGAACAAAATACCCCCGATCACGCGTGGAAGCTCGATCTCGTCCCCTCGCTAATTACCAGCGAAGATTGGGGCAAGATCGAAGGCGGGCTGCTCGAGCGCTCTGAGCTGTTCAACCTGTTTTTAAAAGATATTTACGGCTCTCGTGATTTAATTCGCACCGGTGTTATTCCGCCGGAAGCCCTTTTCCTGCACCGCGGGTTCTTGCGCCCCTGTCAGGGTGTTAGTGTGCCTGGTGAGCATCAATTATTGCTGCATTCGGTAGACTTGGTGCGCGCTACCGACGGCAAGCTCAGCGTTTTAACGGATCGTACACAATCGCCTAGTGGCGCCGGTTATGCGTTAGAAAACCGCACGGTAATGTCGCGCGTGCTACCGAGCATGTTTCGAGACAGTCACGTTCACCGTTTAGCGCAGTTTTTCCAAAAGTTGCGTACCAAGCTTACATCGCTCAGTATTAATCAAGATCAGCCGAGGGTGGTAGTGTTGACGCCGGGTACTCACAACGAGGCCTACTTCGAACACGCTTACCTCGCTAATTACTTGGGCTTTCACTTGGTTCAAAGTGGTGACCTAATCGTGCGCAATGGGCACGTTTGGATGAAATCGCTCGATGGTTTAAGTCGGGTCGATGTCATTTTGCGGCGCGTTGATGACAGTTATTGCGACCCTGTCGAGTTGCGTGGTGACTCTCAGTTAGGTGTGCCGAATTTGCTAGAGGTGGTGCGTGCTGGCCGAGTGGTTATTGCCAACCCGTTAGGTTCGGGCATTCTTGAAAATCCAATTTTCTTAAAGTATTTGCCGGCGATTAGTCAGGCGTTGCTGGGGCGGGAGCTTCGTTTGCCCTCGGTGGCCACTTATTGGCTGGGTGATGATCACGACTATAGCAAGATCAAGCACAGCTTTGACGACTGGGTGATTAAACCCATTTACCGCGGCGACATGCAAAAAAGCGCCTTAGTATCGCAATTATCTAAAGCTGAACGCACTGAGTTTTTAGCCAAGGTACAGGCGAAGCCAGAGCTATTTGTCGCTCAGCCCGCGATTAACACCACCCATTTGCCGAGCTTTAGCGGCGGTCAGTTGGTGCCGCGCCCAGCCATTATGCGTAGTTTTTCGGTGGCCACCGAAAAATCTTATACCGTTATGCCGGGTGGCCTAACGCGCGTGGGCACCGGCGAGCGCGCCTTCGTCATTTCCAATCAAGCGGGCGCGTTCAGCAAAGATACCTGGGTGATTGCGTCGGAACCAGAGCGCATTGCCAGCGCTGGCGGCGGTGAGCAGCCAACCCCAATGCGCGAAGCCGACTTGATCAGTCTTCCGAGCCGCGTTGTGGAGAATCTCTTCTGGATGGGGCGTTACGCGGAAAGGGCTGAAGCTTTGTTGCGTCTGCTGCGCACCGTTTTTGTATTGCTCAACGGTGAAGAGCCGATTTCAATGGTGTGTCGTCGGCAATTATTAACCTGTGTTACTGAAATGACATCCATGCTGCCTGGGTTTAAAGATGCGCCCGCAGCGCTTATTAATAACCCTGGCGATGAGCTGATCGCCGCGGTGGCCGATGGCGCTCGCATGGGCAGCGTGCGCTCCAATCTCAACGCGATGCTGTACTGCTCGGATGAGTCAAAAGAGCTGCTGTCGAGTGATACGTTGCGGGTGATAAATGATATTCGCGATGCGCTCTATGCCCTAGATAGTGACTTGGCGGGTGGTTTGGCGTCGGCACCGGAAGAAGCGCTTGACCCGCTCGTGACGGCATTGATGGCCTTGTCGGGGCTATCCCAAGAAAGCATGCTGCGCGGCGTGGGCTGGCGCTTTATGCAAATTGGTCGTCGCCTTGAGCGCACAGTTCAAACGGCGGCAATTATCGATAACTTGATCGTGCTCGAGGTTGGTGAGCAAGATCAAAGCACGCTTATTCAAGCGCTACTGCAAACGCTGGAAAACTTGATCAGCTATCGTCGTCGCTACCGAGCGCGTATGGGGGTGCAATCGAGTTTAGATTTAGTGATGTTAGATACCAGTAATCCTCGCTCGTTACTGTTTCAATTAGAGGAGCTGGGTAAGCATCTGCGGGCACTTCCCAAAGTGCCCGAAACACGGCACGAGCTTGCCCTCGAGGAGCGCGCCGCCCTCGAGGCTGAAACGCTGATTAAGTTATCGCTGTTAAAAGAATTGAGCTCTCGTGATGATGGCCAGCGCAAGATTCTAAAGCAGAATTTAGAGCAACTGACGGAACTAATGGCCGCGGTAAGTAGCCATGTGAGTGATAAATATTTTGATCACAAAAATAGTTCGCAACAGTTAGTTCGCAACGCTATAGGGGAATAGTTGTGCTTTACCGTATTTGCCATATCACCGAATATCTCTATAACGCGCCGGTATCGCACTGTTATAACTTGGCGCACATTATTCCGCGCACAAGTCATCGGCAAAAGTGTATTAGCACTGATATCAGTATTAACCCCACCGCGTCATTTAAATCGATTCGCGACGACTATTTTGGCAATCGCGCCTACCATTTCGAGATACAGCGTAGCCATAAGAAGTTAGTGTTGACTGCGACCAGCAAGGTTGAAACCCGCGAGCAATTTTTTGACGCCAAACTCGATGCGGGAACGACCTGTGCTGACGCTTGGCAGTTATTGAATTACGCAAAAGAAGCCGAATTTTTACTGGCGCGTGAGTTTTTATTGGACTCGTCAATGGTTAAAGCTTTGCCCGCCTTGCGTGCCTATGCTGAGCCTTTATTTGCACCGGAAAAGCCGTTGCTGCAAGCGGTTATGGATTTAACGAAACTAATTTATAAGGAGTTTAAATACAGCCCAGAATCCACCACCATTGCCACGCCGTTGGAAGAAGTGCTCGCGACAAAGCGCGGTGTGTGTCAAGACTTTGCTCATCTTCAAATTGCTTGCTTGCGTGCCATGGGTATTCCGGCTAAATACGTCTCGGGCTATATAGAAACCTTGCCGGCTCCGGGGCAGGTTAAGCTGGTGGGCAGTGATGCTAGCCATGCTTGGGTATCGGCATTTTGCCCTGGCCAGGGCTGGGTGGAATTTGATCCCACCAATAATTGCATTGCGGCAGAGCAACACATTCTTACGGCTTGGGGGAGAGACTACTTTGATGTGACACCGCTGAAGGGCGTTATCTTTGGCGGTGGTGATAGTCCAATTTTGAACGTGTCGGTGGACGTGGCGCGAGTATAACTAGACCGCTTTGAGCGGGTTGAAAATAAAAAATGCGTAATTAACGGTTCAGCCAAATAAGAATTAACTGTTTCAATGAGTGTTTTCTAGGCATTGAAGCGCTGGTTCCTGTGGGGCTTGCCAGGTGTTCAAAAATGCATCGCTAAGGATGTACTTTATTAGACTGCACAGGAGCACGCAGTAGAGGAGCAGAATTTTCTGGGGCGCTTGACTTGAATGGCGCCATGCTTTTGCGAAGCGGCTAAGTGTTTGCGCGGCGGCAATGCTGATGCCATGGTAATACGGCAAGTAGATAACAAAATGGCTGCTTAAGGGGGAAGGCTGGACAATAAAAAAGGGAGGCCTCGAAAGACCTCCCTTTTTACAAAGCACTTATTAGTCATTAGCGGCGAGAAGCGACGCTAATGCCAAAGGCTTTAAAATAGGCTTAAAGTGCAACGATGTTTTCGGCCTGAGGACCTTTTTGTCCTGAGGTTACAGTAAACTCAACGCGCTGGCCTTCCGCTAAGGTTTTGAATCCTGAGCTAGCAATGGCGCTAAAGTGAGCGAAAACGTCTGGGCCAGATTCTTGTTCAATAAAACCAAAACCTTTAGATTCGTTAAACCATTTAACAGTGCCAGTAGTTGTATTAGACATAATAATATCCTGAAATTAATAAAGTAAAAGATTGCCTAGAAAGGCGGGGTAGCGGAGAAAATAGACTGAAACTTAAAAACTACAGGACGAGGAATTACGAATAAAACAACGTGTTGGAGGTTTAAACTATAGACTTTCTTTCTTGCTGACACACACCATACAGGGGGGTGTTAGTGCTGTCTATCTTTATTTTACTTGGCATTGCCGTTAGCGGGTGATGAAGTGCCGTTAGCGGGGCGAAGCGCCGTTAGCAGAGTGCAGTGAGGGCATGGAAGACCCTGAGCCTGCTCAATGTGATACCGCATCCTTGCGGTGCCCACCCTACAGTCAGTGCGCAGTCAGTCAGCGCGCAGTGCGCCATTGGCTTTTTTATTCATACAAAGCATTAGCCTTCAAAGCGGATGACTGTAAATGCGCTAGAGGGCAGGGTAATCACCGTCTCGAAGGCAACAAAGGCACTGTTGGGGTCTTTTTCGTCGAGTAGATGCAGTGCAATATCTCCGCCGGCATTGCGCAAAAACTGTTTCACGGCATCCATCCCGACGCCTCGCCCCGAAATGGCAGAAACTTCGTCTTTTGTTGACGCGCCGGAGGCAAATATAAGCTCGGCAATGGTTTGCGTCGGCGGCGTGTCGCCATCGTGCCAAGCGCCCATTTCGATACCTTTTTGGTAAAGGCGGTCAATATTTACCCCTTGGCCGTCGTCTTTGACGTGAAGGCGCAACTTATCGTCAACGAGGCTGGTGTATATATCAATGCGTCCTTGTTCCTTTTTCCCCTTGTCGATGCGCTCCTGCGGTGGCTCAATGCCGTGGTCCACGCTATTTCGCAGTAAGTGAGCAAAAATATTGCTTAGTAATTCGTGTGCATTGGACTTGATGCGAATATTGCTATCGTCAATAGCGATAACAGGGGTGGCCTTACCCAGTTGTTTGGCAATTGAGGGTAGCGAGTCAACAATATCGCTGAGCACCTTGCTCAAGGTGTTTGATAGCGCGATTTTGAGTAAAATATTGGCCGACTGCAATTGGGTCGACCTGCCCGCCTCGGGATAGATGTCGGCCACTTCGGCGATGCATTTTTGCACATGGCTGATGGTGCTAATATCCAATAACGACTTCTCTATATCGCTGCTGCCAGTGTCGCCCCGACCTAGCACATCGTAGTAAACGCTTGCGTATTCCTTGGCAACGGCCTCGACGGTGTCTAGGTCGTCGAGTAGCGGTTGCGGTTGCCAGGCGCTTTCTGGTGCATTTTTTAGTGCGCTGTAAGCGCTTTCAGCCGTGTGGACCACATCGCTGTAATAGCTAAAACCGTACGTGCGGCAATTGCCTTTGATGGTATGCATATTGCGAAATAGTAAAGCGATGGCATCCGGGTCGCGCGTTTTAGCGGCTTTAATTGTTTCGCGGTTTTCCTGAATAAATTTTTTGGCCGATGCTTCAAACGCTAGGTATTTTTTGTTTGGTACTTTAATCAGTTGACTAATTATGTCTAGCTCGCGCTTTTGTGCCAAAGCTTCACCCTCAGCATCTTTTAACGCGGTAACGTCCCTCACTGACACCATAAGCTTAGATACGGTGCCTTCAATAATAATTGGGTCCCAGTCGAGGGATAAATACTGCGTTTTCTCGCCTCGTTTGATGGCGTATTCGGTGGGGAATACGTGTGCATTAAAGGTGAAATTCATCTCGTCTTCGCCGATAATGGACTTCATCGCCTCGTTGGCTTGGTTTAGGCTATCGCCGCCGATGCTGGCAGCCGAAAACAAAAGATCCATAGCATTGCGACCGGCAATTTCTTGGGTTTGGAAAATATCTTCCAAATACGCTGAATACTCCGGGTGTATATTGCCGCTAGCCTCTACGGTAAAAAGGCCTTGACGCATATTGCCGAGCATGGCTTGAATATCGTGGTTCTTTTCACGCAGCTCTTGCGTTCTTTCGGCAACTTTCACTTCGAGTTTTTGCTTTTGCAGTTCGATGATTTTGCGCTTTTTTCGCTGTGCATACACAAAGCGCAAAATTACGCCGATAACCGCGAGCACGTATAGGCTGTAGGCCCACCAGGTTTTCCATGGTGGCGGCAACTGAATGACCGTAATGCTTTTTCCGTCCTCGTTCCACACACCGTCGTTATTGCTTGCTTTAACCCGAAAGGTGTATTGGCCGCCGTCTAAGTTAGTGTAAAGGGCGCTTCGCTGATTACCCACTTCACGCCAGTGTTCGTCAAAGCCTTCGAGCTTATAGGCGTATTCATTTTTTTCCGGGTCGCGAAAATTCAGCGCCGAAAAGGTAAACGAAAACATATTTTTTTTGTAATCGAGGGTGATGCGTTCGGTCAAGTTGACCGCCTTAGTTAACAATTTGTCGGGGCCATTAATTTCAATGGGGTTTGTAAAAACCTTAAATTCGGTCAGTACAACTGGCGGGGGTAATTCGTTCGTTGTAAGTTCGTGAACATTAAATAAGCGAAGGCCTTTAGTACCGCCTAGAATTACTTCGCCGCGCTGGCTTGAAATGATCGCACCCGTGTTAAATCCGCCCAATTGTTGCCCGCTGGCGCGCTTGTAGTTGTTAACCATGCCGGTGTCTGGGTTAAACATTACCACGCCATTGTTAGTGCCCAGCCAAAAGTCGCCATTATCATCTTGGCTAATACTGCGGATGCCGTTGTCGACAAAGCCTTCGTTTGGTCCATACACTGTGAAACTTTGGTTGTCGTCATTCAAACGGTTTAAGCCCCAGTCGGTGCCAAACCACAGTCGGTTTTGCTTGTCTTCAAAAATGCACAGCACCGAGTTGTTGGAAAGGCTCGCGGGGTTACTGTCGTCGGCGACAAACCGCTTTGATGTGCCCGTGCTTCGGTCGAAGAGATCTAGGCCATTAGCCGTACCGACCCAAAAGCGCTGGCTCGAATCTTCGAATGTGGTCCAAACTAGCTGGTTAGATAGCGTCGTTGGGTCTGTTCTGTCGTGTGAATAATTAGTAAATACGCCGTCCTCTGGGGTGTAGCGGCTTAATCCACCGCTGTGCGTGCCGATCCAAATGGCATTTTGTGAATCCTCGTAGATACTCCAAACTGCTTCATCGTTAAGTGCTTGGTAGCGCCCAGACCCGTGGCCCTTAAGATTTAAGTCAAAAGGAATTTGTTCGAAGCGATCCGCGGTGGGATTGTAGCGATTGACAGCGCCGCCCCATGTGCCTACCCACAAGTTGCCTTGCGAGTCGATAAGTGACGATAAAATCGCATCGCTGCTAATTTTGTTATTGGCAACTTGATACTGTGTGAAGGTATTGTCAAAGCGATTAAAGTAGCTTACACCGCCGCCGTCGGTGCCCAGCCATAAGTTTCCTTGAGAGTCTTCTTGCAGGGTGAGCACGGAATTATGCGGTAAACTATTGCTATTGTTGGGGTCGCTGCTGTATAGCGAAATTGCGCCGGATGACCGGTCGAAGAAATTAATTCCCATCGGATAGGTGCCAATCCATAAATCACCATTGCGATCTTCAAACATGGCGCGCGTTGAATTGGACGCTAAGGTGCCTTTGTGGCCTTTTTGATGGGTAAAGCGAATAAAACGATCGTGCGCTTTGTCGTATAAGTTGAGTCCGCCGCCATCAGTGCCTATCCAAGTAATACCTTTGGAGTCGACAATAATGTCGCGGATCAAGTCGGCCCCAATGGAAAAGGGGTCATCGGCGTCATGCTGGTATTTTTTAAAGGTTTTATTCGCTGTATTGAATAGGTAAATACCATGGTGGCCACCTGCCCACAGGTTGCCGTCACTATCGAATTCTATGGCCCAGATATCATTATCAGGTAGGTTGTTGATATCGCTGGGGTTGGGGAGGTAAGTCGAAAACGTTTTATCGGTGATATTAAAATAATGTATGCCCTTTTCGTTGGCGAGCCAAAAATTACCGCTGGGCGCGCGTACAATATCGTGTATAACATTGTTGTTAAGCTCGCCGTTGGTCGTATTTGTATCGTAAACGGTCACGTTATTTTGCTGGTCTATAACGGCCAAACCTGCATAGGATGCCACCAGTATCTCACCGCTTTTGGCTTCGACAATTTTATTGATGGTGCCGGAATCGATATTGTGAGTATCGCCGTTTTTGCGTTTAAACTTTTTAAAAACTTGGCGCTCGCGATCAAACCATAAAACGCCCGTGCGCGTGGCAACCCACAGGCGTTGGCGGCTATCTTCAAAAAGGTCAACCGCTTGGGTGGCAAGGACGTTTTTACGTTTGTCGTTAGCATCCATTTCGATTTCAAAAGGGACAAATTCGTTGCCATCGTAGCGCAAGATTGCGTTGCGACCGCCCAGCCAAATGTAGCCTTGGTAGTCCTGTAAGACGACTTCGACTTCGCCGATGTTCACGTCTTTATTTTCAAATAGGTTTTGAAAATAAATTTTTTCGGGGTAGCTGGCATTCACCTCCGTTTCCCGATTGGGCTGGTTGGGGGAGTTCGCCGCCGCCGAAGCACTGTTAGCCAGTGCTAGCGTTAACAACCCCGTAATCGCGGTGCGAGTGCACAAGCCTAGCATTGCAGCGCTTTGGGCTAGCAAGGCGCGGGCAGGTTTTATGTAGTGTTGTAAGGTTGCCGGCATAATCTGTCTCGAATAAAAGGTGATCCACAAACGCGTTGCTATCCTGAAACACCATCGGTAGCGTTTTGCGGAGTCGCAGTAAAAAAAGTGTGATTTTTTATTGTTTTCAAAATCAATCACTTACGTTTTTTTGATTTGGCGGTATAGCCATACACCTATTAGGTATAGACGGGGAAGCGTCGCGGCGCTGTAACGCCTTGGTATAAATTTGGGTGCCGTTAGACCCCGCTGTTATGACAAACTGGGTTTTTGGTAAGAGCAATGGGGCAGCAGTGCTGCTAAGAGGTGCGAATGCCGGTGAGGGCGGCACTTGTGACAAGTGTCATATCAATCGCTGACAAAGTACTCTAATTACGGCGGGTTCGCTGAGCGATACTGTGTTTTCCTTAGGGGCGCTGGGGCTCCCGAGGTCATCACAAGAGGCTAAAATGATGACAACACTGACTAAGGCTACTGCCATGCACGAGCGCTATTGGGACGTGAACCAGCGGCTCTATCCGTTGTATTTAATCTATTCACTGTTTTATTTTTTCCCGCTGCTGTTTATGGCAGATTTTCTCGCAACGGTCGGCCTTGGCTGGTGGTCGGCGATGCTGGCAATATACGCATTGTTTGTCGCGCTATTTTTTGCTGTCTCCTACTGGCAGCCTCCGTTGCAAACAGGGGCTTTGGTAAGCATGCTCGCATTGGCCACTTTGGGCACGGCGGTGTCACCGGGTACTGCCGCGCTCTATGCGTATGTTACTTTTTTTGCTGTCTTCCACTTCCCTACTCGCAGGGCGCTCGCTTTTTGTGTGGCGACGGGCCTATCAATTGTGTTGGCGGCGTGGGTTTTTGTCGATTTTGCCTGGTATTTTGTGGGGCCGGCATTTTTTGCGGCGGCAATGAATATTTTTACTGCAAGCTTGGAGGTGCAAAAACGCAAGCTGCATGCCGAATCTGAGCGCGCCAGCCATTTAGAAGAGCGAGAGCGAATGGCTCACGATTTACATGACGTGACGGGGCACCAGCTCACGGCGATCGCGCTTAAGGCGCAGCTGGCCATTAAACAGCTCGCCGCGCAGAATTACACGCAGGCTGCGTTGGAGCTGGACGCTATTTCGGCGTTAGCTGCGCAGAACCGCATTGCCATTCGTAACGCGATTGAGGGTAAGCTACCCGACAATGTTCAAGTCGTGTATCCGCAACTGATCGCGTTGCTCACCGAGCAGGGGTTTGACGTTAAAACCACGGGCGCGTTGCCGGAATTTAAACCCACCGTTAGTGGTGATATTGTCGCAATCTATACCGAGGCAATCACCAACGCATTGCGCCATAGTGCTGATAAGCGTGTGCTGATCATTCATGCGGTGACGGCGGGCGGTTATCAGTGGCGCATCGCCAATGCTTGCGGCGCTGATGGGTCAATAACGCCGAGTGATGGCGCACCAAAGTCGAGCCGTGTGGGATTGGGCTTGGCCAGTATGGCCAAGCGCGCCCAAAACATGGGCGGTTGCGCCGCTTTTAGTGTGGGTGCCGCGGGGCAAGCCGAGCTGTGTTTGACGTTACCTTTAACCGTATTGTTAGCTGAGCACTAGATAAGCCTATGAACCTGCTGTTAGTCGAAGATCAAGCCATGGTGCGAGGTGCCTTGGAAGCGCTGCTCAATTTGGAAGACGATATACAGGTTGTTGCCTGCGCCTCAAATGGGCTCGTTGCTAAAGCTTACCTCGCCGAGCACGCCGGCACGATTGACGTCATCGTCACCGATATCCAAATGCCCGAGCTGGACGGTATCGGTCTATGCCTGCTGGTAAAACAACAGTACCCCGATATCCCCGTGGTGATGCTGACCACTTTTGCCCGCGCCGGTTACTTGCAGCGCGCACTGGATGCTGGCGCGGTTGGCTTTTTGCTAAAAGATGCACCAGCCGAACGGCTCGCTATGGCCCTGCGCGACGTGGCGGCGGGGCGCAAGGTTATCGACTCAGAGCTGGCGTTGTCTGCCCTTGGTAGCCGGCAAGACCCGCTTACCGACAAAGAACGTCAAGCGCTCAAACTCGCTCAGCAAGGCCTAAATACCGCGGCAATCGGTAAAAAGATGTGCCTATCGCAGGGCACGGTTCGCAATTATTTGTCCGAAGCGATTAGCAAGCTACAGGCAAATAACCGCATTGATGCCGCCAGAATTGCGGCCGAAAAAGGCTGGATTTAGTTTTACAGCCGCAACAAGGGGCCGGGGTGGTGGTAGCCGTAATTGTTGAGTTGCTGTTAGCCGTTGATAATGTTTTCAGTGTAAGCGGCGGAAATAGTGTCGCGAGCTTTTGGGGGCACTTTACGTAAAAGTTGCACTATAGGTCGCGCTAAACTATTTATTGGCGCACAATACCTTTGATTTATAGTTAACGCGTGCATTGTTTTGCCGGGCGCAATAGTTCGGCTAATTGGTGGCCTTTTCCACAACCCCAGTGGCTGCTATCGCAGCGGCTCAGGTTGGTGTTCTTGCGTCTCGCCAAATAGGCGTTAAAAAATCGCCTTTGGGCTGGCCAAATCTTTACTGGCAGCTTATCCTCCGTAAGTTGTTAATTTTGTTGCGCTTAATTCATGTTTGATAATCACGATTTGTTACGTTTGCAAAAAACCTTTAGTGATTTTTCGCTGGACCGTATGTGTCGTACGACCAATACGGATCTGCCGGCGCTTTACCACTATCTCGAGTTTTACGGTTTTTTGTATACCCTCAAAGGTTTATCCGTTGAGTACTACTGTGGTTATCGAAAACCCGAGGGTAAGCGGGCAGGACGCTGGGGGCGCATTGCGACCCATTACTGGCGCTTAAATGAAGCCCGAGGTACGGTTTTTGTCGTCCACGGTTTATTTGATCACGTCGGGCTTTACCAGCCGGCGGTGCGCTATTTGCTCGATCAGGGCTACTCGGTGGTTGCAATCGACTTGCCCGGCCATGGCCTTAGCGATGGCGAGGCGACCGTAATCGATAGTTTTGACAACTACGCCGACGTATTGGCCGAGTGTGTGAATTATTTTGCATCGCGCATTCAGGGGCCCGCCTATGCACTAGGGCAAAGCACCGGGGGTGCGGTGGTATTGAATCACTGCTTTCGTGCGGCAAAACGCGGTAAGCCTTGCCCCTATAAAGGCATTATTCTATTAGCACCGCTGGTGCGCTCTGCGCGGTGGCGTTGGGTGAATATGGCATTTCGCGTATTTTCACCGATTATCCGTTCGGTTACCCGCAATTTTGTTACCAATTCGCACAATGAGTCGTTTAACCACTTTTTAGCCAATAGCGATATTCTGCAAAGCCGCCGCCTCTCCGTGCGTTGGATCGCGGCGATGCGAAAATGGGCATTAAATTTTGAGCGCCACCCCGAGCTCGATGTGCCGACCTTGCTGGTGCAAGGCACGGGAGATCGCGTAGTCGACTGGCGCTATAACGTGAAGGCGATTTGCGCCAAGCTTAAGAATGTAGAGCGCACCGATATCGAAGGTGCAATGCATCATTTGGTAAACGAGTCGCCGGAGTACCGCAGGCCGTTGGTGCGGGCTGTGGGCACGTTCTTGGCCTCGCACGGCGACGAGGTCGGTAAAAAATTTGATCAGCCCGAGCGCTATCTCGATTAACTTAACGCTACCAGCGCCGCAATAGTGTGAGGTTTTATGCGGTGGGTGCGCTTAGCTGGTTAAAAATGGCTTTAGCGCTGATTGGTTTGCCGGCAGGGGTAATTGATGCCCAGGTGAACTGAGCATTGAGAACGAGCTTATTGTCGCTGGTGCGGAAGATTTGCTGCTCAAAGATACCCCGCGCCGCGCTTTTTTCTTGATGGTTTAGGCCCACCCAAAAGCAATCACCACTGCGCAGCGGCTTTTTGTAGTCGAGCTCAGCGCGTGTGACCACCAGGTAAATCCCCTGTGCAGTCAGCTCGGCGAAGCTCAGGCCGCGGGCCTGAAGGTACTCGTGTCGAGTGTGTTCTAGGTAGTTTTGGTAAACGCTGTTGTTAACAATGCCTTGCAGGTCGCACTCGTAGTCGCGTACTTTAAAATCTAGCGTGAATACAAAAGCGTCTCGAGCATGTTCGCTGGGGTTTGTCGAAATCATAGGCGGAATCGGGTTGCAATGGCAGATTGTCGCTACCAGCACCGCAATGCCGTTAACTTGGCGGCAGCTGATCATTTTTTTGGGCTGGCTCAAAACAGTCCAGGGGCGCTCCACACGCCCCGGCGCGCGAGGGCCCCGAAAAATCACCGCTTACCGTTTAAATAGGTCTCAAGTTAATGGTATTGGCTAGCACTTGGCAGGCATCTATTGTCAAACGTGTTTAAAAGAGTACTCGGCAGCGAATAGTGCCGGGAATATTGCGTAACTGCTCTAGCGCGACCTCGCTATAGACGGCCTCAACATCTACCACCACATAGCCCACTTTTTCGTTGGTTTGCAGATACTGGCCGCAAATGTTGATGTTGTTTTGGCTGAAAATCTGATTGATCGCCACCAAAATACCGGGCTCGTTGCGGTGCACGTGCAGCAAGCGGTGTACATCGTTTTGGCTAGGTAGGGCGACCTCAGGGAAGTTGACCGAACTGGTGGTGGTACCGTTATCCGAGTATTTTACCAGCTTGCTGGCAACCTCTAGACCAATATTTTCTTGGGCTTCAGCTGTAGACCCTCCGATATGCGGGGTTAGGATGGCGTTGTCAAAAGCGCGCAACGGGCTGACAAACTCATCTTTATTGCTCTTGGGTTCGACGGGGAAAACATCAATGGCCGCACCCGCAAGATGGCCGCTTTCCAGCGCCGCGGCGAGCGCGTCGATATCAACCACGGTGCCGCGCGACGCGTTAATAAAGATTGAGCCGGGCTTCATCTTGGCAAATTGTTCTTTGCCAATCATGTTCTTAGTGGCGGCAACTTCTGGCACGTGCAAGCTAACGATGTCGGCTTTGGCTAAGAGTCCATCAAGCGTCGGGATTTGAGCGGCGTTGCCCATGGGCAATTTATTGACGACATCACAAAAGATCACGCGCATGCCTAAGGCTTCTGCGAGCACGCTGACTTGCGAACCAATGGAGCCATAGCCCACCAGGCCTAGGGTTTTGCCGCGAATCTCGAAAGAACCTGCCGCCGATTTTAGCCACTCGCCACGGTGACAGCCCGCGTTCTTTTTGGGGATATCGCGCAGCAGTAAAATCGCCTCGGCGATAACCAGCTCGGCGACGCTGCGGGTGTTGGAGTAGGGCGCATTGAATACCGCAACGCCGTGCTCCTGCGCCGCCTCGAGGTCAACTTGATTGGTGCCAATGCAGAAGCAGCCTACCGCGATGAGCTTTTCGGCTTTTTCAAAGACCTCTCGGGTCAGCTGCGTGCGTGACCGCAAGCCGACAAAGTGCGCGTCTTTTACGCGCTCAATGAGGTCGTCACCAGTTAGGGCGGAGGGAAGATAGTCGATATTGGTGTAACCGGCCGACGTTAGGGTATCTACTGCCGATTGGTGTACGCCTTCTAGCAATACAAATTTGATTTTGCTCTTGTCGAGTGACTTCTTGGCCGCGCTCATATGCTTTTACCTAAAAATAAAACGTTTAGATTGTGAAAGTTGGAACTGGGAGCTTGCTGCAACAGCGTCTTGGGTTTTACGTAAAGGCCTCAAGGCCTCGAAAAAACGCACCGATGCTGATGCCAAAATGGGGCGCGATTCTATCACAGCCCCCGTTATGCTGGGCGTTTTTTAGTCGCCCGCCTTGAGGCTTTGCACGCCGTCAGCGGTGCCAAGTAGCAAGATGTCGGCAGGGCGCAGCGCAAATAAGCCGTTGGTGATAACGCCGGTAATTTGGTTAATTTGGCGTTCGAGCTCGGGTGGATTAGTAATGCTTAACCCCTTTACATCAAGGATCAAGCCGCCGTTGTCCGTCACCACGCCTTCGCGGTACACCGGTGTACCGCCGAGCTTAACAAGCTGCCGTGCAACGTATTCGCGCGCCATGGGGATCACCTCAACGGGTAATGGGAAGTTGCCCAGCGTAGCCACGCGCTTGCTTTGGTCGGCAATACAGACGAACTCTTTGGCGGCTGCGGCGACAATCTTCTCGCGGGTCAGCGCGGCGCCGCCGCCTTTGATCAGCTCTAGGTTGGCGTTTGTCTCGTCGGCACCGTCGATATACAAGTCAATTCCCGCTATCGCGTTGAGGTCGACAACGGTAATGCCGTGGCCACGCAAGCGCTCTGCGCTGGCTTCGGAGCTGGCGACAGCCGATTTAAACTGGCCTTTGTACGCCGCTAAGCCATCGATAAAAAAGTTGGCCGTAGAACCCGTCCCAATACCCAAAACACTGTCTGGCGTGAGCTTTGGGGCGATATAGTCTAGCGCGGCTTGGGCAACGGCGAGTTTCAGCTGGTCTTGGTTCATGGCGGGGAAATACTCCTTATGCCGAGTGGGTTTCCGCGATGGGGCAAATCGACAGGGCGATGATTAATGGCTGGCGCGCATTGTAGCTCAAAGGCAGTGGCTTCTAAATAATTGCCGTAACTTTTCCGTGTCTTGGTCCGCTCGCTGAAAGCGTTTTGGGTATTCACATTGAACTGTGGTCTGCTTATGCATTGTTGCAGCTTTTACGTCATCAACTATGCTTTTGTGACAAAGCAGCGATTATGTGCGCGTGCTGATTTTGGAGGGGAGCCTTGCGGTCCGTATGGTAACAGCGACATATAAAACGCCTTGCATTTGTGTCGTCGATGACAGTGATGACGATTTGCTGGTGCTACGAAGGGCCTTAAAGCGTCTTGATGTGGCCAATCCTTTGCAGCGGTTCGACCGAGCCGAGCAAGCGCTGGCATTCTTGTCGTCAGCTGAGGGGCGCCTCGCCAATATCGGCCTGCTACTGCTGGACATCAACTTGCCCGGCAAGGATGGGGTTTCACTCTTAAAAACGCTACGCGAGGACAGCGCACTCACGTGTGTGCCGGTGGTGATGTTTACCACCTCTGATGCTCCCGATGATATTCGCCGCAGCTACGAGGCCGGTGCCAATGCTTATGTGACTAAGCCTGTGGCTTCTGCGGGCTTTTTAGAGGCTATCGATACCATCCTGACATTTTGGTTGCGAACGGCACGTTTGCCGATGTCTTATTTTGAGGATAACTAATGGGTGATCACGTAGATTCCGCTCGCCCTGTTCTTATCGTCGATGACAATGCCGATGATCGAGCAGCTTATAAGCGTTTCTTAAAAAAGTATGAGCATGAGTTTCCTCGGATTATTGAGCTCGACAACGGCAGCGATATTTTAGCTAAGGTGCGCAAATATAACCCGAGCTGTTGTGTGTTGGACTACAAGCTGCCGGGCAACGATGGCTTAGTCGTGCTTCAGAATATTCGTTTAGAGTATCCCGCTGAAGCATTGCCCGTCATTGTGCTCACCGGCGAAGGTGATGACGAGCTCGCCGTGCAAATGCTGCAAAATGGGGCTCAAGATTATTTGGTAAAAGGCGAGGTAAATGCCGGTCGCTTATACAGCGCGATTCGCAGCGCCTTGCAAACGGCCAACCTGCAAAAGCAATTGACGCGCTTGGCGCACTACGACGCCTTAACGGGCTTATTAAATCGTAGTTTATTGATTAACCGCTTGGGACAGGCGATTCACCGTTGCAATCGCTATAAGCAAAAGTGCGCCGTATTGCACTTAGATATCAATAAGTTCAAACCCATGAATGAAACCTTCGGTCAGGAGTACGGTGATGCCGTACTGCAAGAAGTGGCCGAGCGCATTCGCAAAAATTGCCGCGCCACGGATTCGCCGGCGCGTTTGGGTGCTGACGAGTTTGCGATTTTGCTCGAGCAAGTCGAAGCCGATACCTGTAGCAAAATTGCGCAAAAATTAATAGAAGCTGTCGAACAGCCCGTTACCGTCAATGGTGTAAAGCAGGCGATTAAAGTGTCGGTGGGAATTTCCATTTACCCTGATACTGCCGGCAATGGTGATGAATTGCTCAAGCAAGCAGACGAAGCACTGCAGCGCGCGCGCCGCAGCGATTCGTTAAAATTTGTCAGTTTTTCCGAAAAATACAAGCGCGAATGGACCCGTCAACAAATTCTCGAACGGGATTTACCCGGTGCCATCGCCAACGGCGACTTAGCCTTGGTTTTCCAGCCGATTGTCAGCACCGAAGGCTATAACCTCAAACGTTTAGAGGTGCTGTCGCGTTGGCCTCGGCAAGATTACGATGTCTACGCACTCGAGTTAATCGAAATGATTGATCGTCTGGGCTTGGCAGATAGCTTTCATGATTGGCTATTTGATCAGGCGTTTGCACAAGCGCGAAAACTGGCCGACGGCAATGTCGTTGCCGATTTGTGCCTTAATATTCCGGCCAATTATTGTTACAGTAAATCCATTAGCAAGTCAGTGGAAGAGTCCCTTGCGCGCCATCAGGTCGACCCGCGTCGCGTAGAGTTAGAAATTACTGAGTCGACACTCATGCTATACCCTGAGCGCAGCGTCGAGTTGCTGACTAATCTTCATAAAAAGGGGTTGCGCATCGCTGTTGATGACTTTGGTACGGGCTACAGCTCGATGGCTTATTTAACCAAATTGCCACTCGATACGCTTAAAATCGATAAGCACTTTTTCCTCGACAATACCCGTGATGAACGCAATCGAAAAGTGATAAGCGCTGTTACCGCTTTGGGGCATAGCCTCGGTTTAGAGATTATCGCCGAAGGTGTAGAGACCATGGCTGAATTAAATTTGGCATCGCAAGTGGGTTGCGATTTGTTGCAGGGTTTTTATTTTGGCAAACCCGCACCGGTCGGCGACAGCTGGCCAGAGTTTTTTAAACGTTTCCCATTAATTAAACCGCAGTCTTAGTGCTGGCAATGGGGGTGGCGCAACATGCAGACGACAAAACCCGCCCCAACCTGCTGTGCTCGCCATCGAATGGCGTACGCGTGTTATCCCTTTAACGTTTGCGGTTGGCCTGAGGTGTTTTTTACCGATCAGTGTGCGCGGCGTGCCGTGCGTTGGCCTGTAAAGCGGACTTGGCCATGGTAAACCGTTGGCTCCAACGGATTGCTGAGCTCGCCGGTGCCGCCTGCCTTTTTGCGTTTTGCATCTATTGGAGTTTAACGCTGGCACCGGCTGCAAGCTACCAAAGCGTATTCTGGCCTTTGGCCGGCGTCGCTTTGGCGGCCTTGCTGACGCGCGGGTTTTGGCACCTATTGCCGTTGCTGTTGGCGTCGGCTTTTGTTTACCTTTTGTATTACGATTTTAATAGCACATGGCAGGGTATTTTGCTGTCGGTAACGCTGATAGCGCTTCCGGCCTTGCAGGCTGGCTTGGGCTGCCGACTTATTCAGCGTTATTGCGATAAGGATTTATGGGTTTTCGCCGATGCCCGCAAGTTATTACAGTTAATCCTCGCCGGCGGTTTGCTGCCCGCTGCGTTGACGTCAGTATTGCTGACTTTAGTGTTGCAGCTTTATGCGCAGCTTGATCTGACCGCCAGCGTCGATATTGCACTGAGCTTAGCGTTTGGTAATGCCTGTTCGGTCGCTATTATTACACCCTGTTTATTGCTGGTTTATTTGTCCAGCCCGTTAATATCGGCGTATCGAAAAATTCGAATTGTTATTCCTATTGCGGGATTGTTCGCCGTCGCGGCCTTGTGCTACGGCGCGCTTTATCACCAGTTGCGCTCGCAACTTGAACTGCAGCATCAAACACGACTCGATAGCAATACCGAGGCATTAAAACAAAGGGTTAATGCCGTTCACCAGCAGCTGCAAACGCTTCGGTTTTTTTTAATGGCCGAGCAGGGCAATGTCGCCGAGCGTTACAAGGCGGCAGCGCGCAAGGCAATGGCAGCCCATCAGGCGATAGAGCACGACCCACCGTATTTTGCGACGGCATTGTTAACGGCCACATATAGTGATCGCGGCGAGATTAACAACTATGTATTGGAGCATATTTACCCTACAGCGGCCTTTCCCATTATTAAGGGCTTGCCGCTAGCTAACGAAGATATGTCGCTGCGGGTGTTGCTGGCGGCCGCTGCGCGCGTCGAGGTCAGAACGCTGCCCAATTTGGATCTGGCGCGCACAACGGCGGGATCTTTTGTATCGATTTTGTTACACCAACTTTTTCCCGATGACCCCGCGTTGCTGCTTGCCGCGGCCGTTGATGTGTCCAACTTGGGGTATAAAATCGGCGCCCAATACATGAAGGGGTACCACGCCTTTAGGATCGAAGATATCTTATCGGGCCGGGTGCTTTATCAATCGGGTGGGCGTGAGCTGTTTGCTAACAATACCAATTTGCGTTATCGCCAGTTGCTTGAGTTCGGCGATCGTGCCTGGCGGCTCACCGCCGTTTACGATGCCGTCTGGTTAGAGTACCGCCTGCAAAAGCAGTTGCTCTATATCAGTATTTTGTCGTTGTTGCTAATTGCGGTGTTTACGCTGCTTATTCTCAGTGCTTTGGTAAGTGCGCAATCTCTAGAACACGCGGTGGACCTGCGCTCAAAAGAGCTCGATGAAGAGCGGCGCTTTCTGGACGCCATTTTTGAAAGCCTACCGTTATTCGTCGTTGTGAAAGATGCCTATACACGAAAATATGTACGGGTTAATCGCTATGCAGAGCGCGTTCTCGGCGCTCCAAGAACGTACTTTGAAGGCAAAACGGCATACGACTTGTTCAGCAAAGAGGAAGCGTCGCGCAGGACGGCAACGGACATACAGGCGCTCAATACCCGCGGCCCCTTGGAGGTCGGCGAGGAAAGTATTCATACCCCAACGGGGTTGCGCTGGCTATATACCCATAAAACCGTGATTCAGGATAACCATGGCGAGCCACGTTTTATATTAGGCATCTCTGAAGATATTACCGATCGTCGCAGTCAAGACGAGACGCTCGATGGCTTGATTGAGTCACTACCCCTGTCGCTATTGGTGGTGGCAGAAGACGGCGTTATCGTTTACGCCAATCACAGTACCCATAAATTGGTGGTATTAACCCAAGCGCAAACCAGTCTCAAAGATGTTCTGCCCGATTGCGACTTTGCAATGATACGCTCACTGTTAAGTGAATGCGGTGAATCGGCTCGCCCGATTACGGTGATTGCAAAAGTGTGCAATGTGCAAGATGTTTGGGTACCTGTTGAGGTCGTTTTTAAATGTACTCGCTGGAAAGGCGAAAATCGGTTTTTGGTGTTGATTTCAGATATTTCTGATCGCGTTGGCGCCCAAAAAATGTTGCGCGATAGCGAAAACCAGCTGCGTTTGTTAATGGCAAACCTCGGCGAAGGGGTGTGTGGTGTTGACCCTATGGGCAATATTACCTACGCCAACTTGGCTGCTTGTGAATTATTGGACTACGACCTCACCAGCATTCAGAACGCGAACTTTTACCAATCGATTTTTAGCGCCAGTAACGAAGGTGGCGACCCGATTTTTAAAGCGTGCTCCTTAGGGCAAATTACGCGCAGTTCGAGTGCGCTGTTTACCACGCGACACGGCCATGACATCCCCGTCGATTTTGTGTGCACGCCGCTGTTGTCCGATGACGATCGCAATTTGGGTGCGGTTGTGGTCTTTAGTAATATTCAAGAACGCTTGGAATACGAAGAAAGCCTGATGCGTCGCAATGAGCTTATCGCTTTGGGTCTGGATGCGTCGGGGCTCGGTAGTTGGGAGTGGCAGCTCAGCGATAATCGCTTGGTGTGGTCTGCCAATGTGTACAAAATACTGGGCATGCAGGAAGGTTCGTTCTCGGGGCGGCCGGAGGATATCAGCAGTATAATCCATCCTCACGACTTGGCTGATGTGCGCCTTGTTGACGAGCACGCGAGGCAGCATCTGGAGGTGACTGATTTTTGTTGTCGGTGCGTGAAGTTGTCGGGCGAGGTTATTTGGGTTACCGGCAAATACCGTTACTTTGCCGATAAAGCGGGTAAGGTTGTTAGGGCGCGAGGTGTGTTATGGGATTCAACCGAAGAAACGTTGCTGCAACGCGATAATGCCGAAAAAACCGAAGCATTAAAACGTTCCAATAAAGAGCTAGACGATTTTGCACACATTGCTAGCCACGACTTAAAAGAACCGCTACGCGGAATTTCCAACTACGCCACTTTCTTGCAAGAGGATTACGACGTAAAACTGGATGCCGAAGGCAAAGAAATGCTCCAAAGTATTACCCGCCTAACCGGGCACATGGAGCGTTTAATTAGCGATTTGCTCAATTATTCCCGCTTGGGGCGAACGGAGTTGGCTTACGGGCAAGTCGATATCGATAGCTTGATTACGCAGGTGATCGAATCGCTATTGCCGCGTCTTGAGCAGTTAAACGTTGAGCTGAGCTACCTATCGCCGATGGCGGCCATATATTGTGATCGCGTGCGAATGAAAGAAGTTTTTCGCAACTTGATTTCCAACGCCATGAAATACAGTTGCAGTGATAACAAGCGCGTTGAACTCGGTTGTGAGGTAAACCAAACGGAAACCATTTTTTATGTTGCCGATAATGGCATCGGTATACCCAAGGAGTATCACGACAAGGTGTTCGATGTTTTCAAGCGTTTACACGGCAACAGCGAATTCGGCGGCGGCAGTGGCATTGGCTTAAGCATCGTGCAAAAAGTGATTGGCCAACACAATGGCCGTTTGTGGTTTGAATCCGAAGAGGGCGTGGGCAGTACTTTTTATTTTTCGGTGCCACACCGCCCTTCGTAAAATCCGTGCGTTTGCGTTATTGCATTTGTGAACCAATGGCTGCGCGAGCTCGGGCTAACCTTCTTCGAGCCCTAGCTTTTGCATTCGATAGCGCAGTGAGCGAAAGGTAACGCCGAGTTCTTTGGCGGCCATGGTTTTATTCCAGCGCACTTTTTCGAGCGAGCCTAAAATAATGTCCTTTTCGATATCCGCTAAGTAGTCATCCATATTGGGGAATTCCAGTGCGCGCTCATAGTGGCTAACGGTTACAGAGCCGCTACTCGGCAGGTTTTCCGTCAAAATGGCATCGTGCTTGAGCTGTAAGTCATGGCTTTCGATAACGTCGGTGTCACATAAAGTGAATGCACGTTCTAAGATATTCTCAAGCTCGCGCACGTTGCCGGGGAAGCTGTAGCGCTCTAGTTCGTTTAGCGCCGCCGGCGAGATTTTCGGCGTTGGCACTTGCATATCATCGGCCAGTTTTTGCAGTAAGTGGTGGGTCAGTAGTGCTACGTCGTCTTTGCGTTCGCGCAGCGGGGGCACGCTTAGTTGAATCACGTTGAGCCGATAGAATAGATCCTGTCGGAAATTACCCTCGGCAACCTCTGCCTCTAAATTTCTGTGGGTGGCCGATAAAATTCGCACATTAAAAGGTTCTTCGGTAGCGCCGCCAATAGCGCGTACGGCTTTTTCTTGGATGGCTCGAAGAAGCTTAACTTGCATGTCGAGTGGGAGATCGGCGACCTCATCGAGGAATAATGTACCGCCTTCCGCCGCGCGGAAAAGCCCTTGTTTATCTTGATGAGCCCCTGTGAAAGAGCCCTTTTTATGGCCAAAAAACTCGCTTTCCATTAGCTCGCGGGGGATGGCGCCACAGTTTACCGCTAAAAACGGGTTGTTCGCGCGCGGCCCCCGTTCGTGCATAGAGCGGGCGACCAACTCTTTACCGCTACCGGATTCGCCGGTGATGTAAACCGGTGCCTGGGAGCGGGCGAGCTTTGCGATGCTTTTTTCAAGCTGTTTAATCGCCGGCGATTCACCCAGTAGGCGCGACTTTGGCTTGGTTGCGCTTTCGGGCAATTGATTGGATGCCAGTGCATTTTTGACCAGTGTGCGCAAATTGGCTAAATCGATGGGCTTGGATAAAAAGTCAAAAGCCCCCGCTTTTAGCGACTCCACAGCGGTATCCATATTGCCGTGAGCGGTGATTACAGCGACGGGCAAATGCGGTGTGTGTTTTTGAATAAAGCGCACGATGTCGATGCCGTTGCCATCCGGCAACCGCATATCGGTTAAACAAATGTTAAACGGCTTGCGCTCAAGTAGGTTTTTTGCCTCGAGCACGTCATTGGCCGTTGTGCATTGAATTCCCATGCGCGTGAGTGTCATATCTAGCAGTTCGCAGATATCGGGTTCGTCGTCGATGATTAATGCTGTGAAGAGTTCGCTCATGATAAATATTTCGATCGATGGGGTTAATTCATTCGCTGGTGATGTGAAAAATCAATGCGAAAACACGTGCTACCTTGCGCTGGAACTTTGTGAATTAAGTTGGCTTGGTTAATCTGGCAAAGTTCTTTGCAAATATACAGCCCAAGCCCGGTGCCTTCACTGTCGGTTGTATAAAACGGGTCGAAAATGGCTTCGCGATTCCCCTCGGGGATGCCTGGGCCGTAGTCGATAATTTCAATAAAGGAGGTGTCGCTGTTGCCATTGAGGCCTGCATGCAGCTCGACTTCCTTCTTGCCGGTGGTTTTGGCGTTGTACCTTGCGCCATTGTCGCATAAGTTGGTAAGTACTTGCGAAAGGTGTGAGGTGTCGATACGAACCGGCAGGGCGCCTTGTGTGATGGACAGCTTGATGGTGGCTTGATTGCCTTGCTGGTAGGTTTCGACAAAACTGGGCAGCCACTGGACAAGGTCGACTACAGCCGTTTGCACCTCTTTTCGGCGCGAAATAGCGAGCGTGTTTTCGACGATTTGGTTCACCCGCGCGCAGTGCTGCAGGATAATCTCGACCAGGCGTTTATCGTCGCTAGTGACTTGATTCGACTCACTTAGCAATTGCGATGCATGGCTGATCGCACCCAAAGGATTGCGAATTTCGTGGGCTATGCTGGCGGTTAGGCGACCCAGTGACGCCAACTTAAGCTGCTGGGCGTGCTGCGTCAACGCACGGTTGTCTTCGATGTACAGTACAGTGCGCTGGTTGCGCCCGAGCTTTAGGATGGCAGGGCTGATGCGAACTTCGTTGCCCGAGGCCAGTGTATGTACTTTGGCGGGCTGGCTAACGGGGTTTTTGTGCCACTGATCGATGATTTCTTTTAGCGATGAAATCTCCGCTAGTTGAGTTTGTCGGTAACTGCGCGATTGAGGAAGGTTCATCAGTTGCAACGCAGAGTCGTTGATTAACTCTATTTTTCCGGTGTCGTCGACCACAATAACGCCGGTGCGCATGCGCGTAATAATCGCTTGGGCTAGCTTTTGCAGGTGTTCTGCGTGGGCACTGTGAGTCGCTGCCGCTAAGTCACTGGTGCGTATTTTTTCGGTTAAAAACTGAAAACTTATGGCGGTTAAAAACAGCACTGCGCCCAACACCCCAGAGGCGAATAGGTCTTTATCTTGCGCTACGCCGGTAAACTGAGAGTAGATGGCGTCGCCGATAATAACCACGCTTGCGAGGGCCGCGTAAGCAATGGCGAGGCGCCCTTTAATAAAAATACCCGCAATCGCCACGTACACAATAATGAGGTAGCCCAAGCCGCTCGATACGCCGCCGCTGGCGTGCAGCAATATCAGCATGATCGAGATATCAAACAGCAGTGAGCCGACTAACCGGTGATGGGATAAGCGCAGTGAAGCGGGCGGCCACAGTACGAGTGTTAGCACACAGGCGGCAATGTACAGTGTAGTAGCCCAAATGTAGGTGTCTTGTTCGGCTGAGCCCAGCACCGAATGTGTATCGCTCGTCAACTGCAGTGCGAGCAGTAGCAGGCCAATAAGTACGCGGATAACTTGGTAGGCGCCAATTAGGCGAATATTGTGTGGGTGCTGTGGCGTTTCTGGCACGGGGTTTCCTTTATGTAACGGTGGCCGGTTCGGGCCTTGCAGTCTGTCAGTCAAGCGGTGCGCATTCGGTATCTTAGACGAGAGTGCTGACGATAGTTGAGCTTCGCGCGTTGATCAATCAAAACCCCCGTTTATGCCATCTCGGTCTATTGGCTTTGCGTTGTGCCGGTAATTACACCAAAATAGCGGCCACCCAAAAAAACAGAATGTGGTGAGCGTATAAGGGCACGCAAGTACGCGCACTTGCACCATTGTCACCGGATAACAGGGCCGCCTGCTTGGCCGGAGCATACTCGAGGTTTAAGTATAGATGTCAACGTTTGTAACCGCCTTAGCGCAAATCAATCCGCTAGTGGGCGATATTCCCGGTAATACGCGCATGATCTTGCAAGTAGCGGAGCGCGCGCGTGCTGATCTTAACGCTAATTTGGTGGTTTTCCCCGAGTTGACCTTAACGGGCTATCCGCCGGAGGATTTGTTATTTCGACCTAGCTTAACGCACCGCATCAATCGTGCCCTTGAGGCCTTGTGTGAAAATAGCCGCGGGCTTGCCTTGGTGGTTGGCTACCCCAAGCAAACGCCACAGGGTTTGTTGAATATGGCAGCGGTGATTAGTGACGGCAAAATTGTTGCGGAATACGCTAAGCAGCACTTGCCCAATTACCAGGTTTTCGATGAAAAACGCTACTTCGTCGAAGGTGATGCGATGGTCTGTGCCGATGTTTTGGGGGTCCGAATCGCACTGACGATTTGCGAAGATATCTGGCATGCCGAGCCCGCCGAGCAGGCCCGCGCTGCCGGTGCACAGGTATTGGTGAATCTTAATGCCTCGCCATTTCACACTAACAAACAAAGCGAGCGCGAGCAGGTGGTTCGCGAGCGCGCTCGGCAAGCGAGCATGCCCATCGTGTATGTAAACCAAGTTGGCGGGCAGGACGAGTTGGTATTTGATGGCGGCTCGATGGTGGTTAATGGCGACGGCACTTTGATTCATCGCGCGCCAATGTATAAAGAATCACTCACTGCGGTTATGGCTTCTTTTGAGATGGGCGGTGCTTTAGCGTTTGAGCAATCAGACCTTGCCGATAACCCCAGCCACCTCCCCAGCGTTTATCAAGCACTGGTAACTGGAGTTCGAGATTACGTTAACAAAAATGGCTTTAAGGGCGTGGTATTGGGCCTTTCCGGCGGCATTGATTCGGCCCTTACACTTGCCGTTGCCGTCGATGCGCTGGGTGCCGGTCGCGTTGAGGCGGTGATGATGCCGTTTAAATACACCTCTGAGATGAGCCAAAATGACGCTGCCGAGCAGGCCCAGCGCATGGGGGTAACCTACCGCTCGATAAGCATCGAGCCCATCTTTAATGCCTTTAGCGCCGCGCTAGCGGGCGAGTTTGAAGGGCTTGCGGCAGATACCACCGAAGAGAACCTGCAGGCGCGCAGTCGCGGGGTGTTGCTGATGGCCATCTCCAATAAAAAAGGCGCGCTCGTGCTGACTACCGGTAACAAGAGCGAAATGGCCGTTGGCTATGCAACATTGTACGGTGATATGGCGGGCGGTTTTGATGTATTAAAAGACGTACCTAAAACGTTGGTTTTTGAGCTGTCGAAATACCGCAATACCGTTGCGCCGGTGATTCCAGAGCGCGTTATTGCACGTCCACCATCGGCAGAACTGGCGCCCGATCAAGTTGATGAAGACTCGCTACCGCCATACGAAGAACTCGATGAAATTCTGCGCTTATACGTGGAGCAAGATCAAAGCGCCGAAGCCATAATTCGCGTGGGTTTTAACGAGGCCGATGTTAAGCGAGTCGTGCGCTTGGTTGATATTAACGAGTATAAGCGGCGTCAAGCGGCCATTGGCCCGCGGATTAGTCAGCGAGGCTTTGGACGCGACCGGCGCTACCCTATTACCAATGGTTGGCAGCTGGGTGACTAGTGCGCGTCGCTGAGGTAGCGACTTAGCTGCTTAATCATCGCCACTGCATCGCCCGTATCACTGTGTACACACAGCGTATCGCACGCCAGCGGCATAGTGGCGCCATCGCTTAGCGTAATAGTCCCTTGGCTGTTGAGTTGGCGAGTCTGCAAGAGGCTTTCGCGCGTGTTGAGCAGCGCATGACTTTGGTTGCGCGCAACTAACAGGCCGCGTTCATCGTACCGCCGGTCGGCAAAGGCTTCGCGCAACAGCGCAACCTTTGCCGACCGGCAGGCATCGCTAATACGCGGCTGCCCAGCCATAAGCATTAACGGCAATGCAAAGTATCGAGCCACTTCGATTACCGGTGCTAATACGGTGGGGTCTGTACAGTTGTTGTAGAGGGCGCCATGGGGTTTGATATAGCCCACGCGGGTGCGGTGTTGTTCGGCGATGGTGATCAGCTTCTCGACTTGCGCGATAAGTGTGTCGCGTAGTTTTTCAGGGGCAATGTTCATTCGTTTGCGACCAAAGTTTTCTCGGTCCGGGTAGCTTGGGTGGGCGCCGATGCCAACACCCTGCGCAGCTGCGAGGGCGACCGTGCGTTGCATCGAAGCTTTATCGCCGGCGTGACCGCCGCAGGCAATATTGGCAAGATCAATGTGCGGCATGACGGCGGCGTCGATAGCGTCCAGCCCTTCACCTAAGTCGCAATTTATTTGCAGTGGCATTGTGCGTACGCGGGTCATGTAAAGTCTGCCTTGCAGTGGTTTTTTTGCCCGCTTATTGTACCCTGCCAAGCTTTAATTGCATGTCAAAAGTGCACTAAAAGCGCACAACCTCAGTGAAAACGCGGCTAACTTTGCCTTTTAGACGGTAAAAACAGTTGCCTGTTCTCACTTCAGTCATACTGCTATAATTGCCGCCGATTCCGACGTGAGGATGCAGCGCCGAACAGGCGGTGCATCCCTTTATTTGACGACATTCCTCTCAAGGCAGGTTAACTCGATGTCAGACTACAAAATTATATACACCGAAACCGACGAGGCTCCGGCACTCGCAACCTATTCTTTTTTGCCGATTGTACGGGCCTTTACCGGTGCTGCCGGTGTTGAGATCGAGGTCAAGGATATCTCTTTGGCGGGCCGTATTTTGGCGGTATTTCCCGAGTATTTGAAAGACGATCAGCGTCAACCTGATGCCTTGGCTGAATTGGGCGAGCTCGCTAAAACGCCCGAAGCAAATATTATTAAATTGCCGAATATTTCTGCCTCTATCCCGCAGCTTAAGGCGGCGATCAAAGAGCTCCAAACGCAAGGTTTTGCGCTACCCGACTACCCCGAAGAGCCGAAAAACGACGAAGAGAAATCTGTAAAATCGCGCTATGACAAAATTAAAGGCAGTGCGGTAAACCCCGTATTGCGCGAGGGCAACTCTGATCGACGTGCGCCTGTTCCGGTCAAAGCTTTTGCACGCAAAAATCCGCACTCTATGGGTAAATGGAATCCTCAGTGCCGCTCACATGTCGCGTCTATGACGGGTGGTGATTTTTACGACAGCGAACAATCAATTACCTTAGCGGATGACTGCACATTTAAAATTGAATTTGTCGATGCCGGTGGTGCGGTCACCGAATTAAAAAGTTTTGCGCCATTGCAGGCCGGTGAAGTGCTTGATGCTAGTGTGATGAGTAAAAAAGCACTCGTTGCCTTTTTGGAAGAGCAAGTGGTTGCGGCAAAAGCCGAAGGTGTGTTGTTTTCGCTGCATTTAAAAGCCACCATGATGAAGGTGTCCGACCCCATTATTTTTGGTCATGCGGTGTCGGTTTACTACAAAGATGTATTCGCCAAGCACGGCGAAACTTTCGCGGGTTTGGGAATTTCAGCCAACAATGGCATTGGTGATGTCTACGCCAAAATCCAAAGCCTACCAGACGATAAGCGCGCCGAAATCGAAGCCGATATCGCCGCCGTTTACACGGCTCAGCCCGAGCAGGCGATGGTGGACTCGGATAAAGGCATTACCAACTTGCACGTACCCAGCGATGTCATTATTGATGCCTCAATGCCCGCTATGTTGCGCTCGTCTGGGCAAATGTGGGGCGCAGACGGCCAGCAAAAAGATACTAAGTGTGTTATCCCTGACCGATGCTACGCGGGCGTTTATCAAGCGGTGTTCGACTTTTGTAAAGAACACGGCGCCTTCGATCCCAGTACCATGGGCACCGTGCCTAACGTTGGCCTGATGGCGCAAAAAGCGGAGGAATACGGCTCACACGACAAAACCTTTGAAGCTACGGCGGCGGGTGTCATTCGCGCCGTTAATGAAAAGGGCGAAGTTTTACTCGAGCAAAAGGTTGAGGCGGGCGATATTTTCCGCATGTGCCAAACCAAAGACGCGCCGATTCGCGATTGGGTCAAGCTGGCCGTTAATCGCGCGCGTGCGACAGGCTCGCCAGCGGTCTTTTGGCTGGATGAAAAACGCGCACACGACGCGCAATTAATTAAAAAAGTGCAAGCTTATTTGCCCGAGCACGACACCAGTGGTTTGGAAATCCTAACCATGACACCCGTTGATGCGACCCTTTATTCTCTGGCGCGCGTTAAAGATGGGTTGGAAACAATTTCCGTGACGGGCAATGTATTGCGCGATTACCTCACAGATTTATTCCCCATTTTAGAATTGGGAACCTCGGCTAAAATGCTATCGATAGTGCCGCTGATGAACGGCGGCGGCTTGTTTGAAACAGGCGCAGGCGGCTCGGCCCCCAAGCATGTTCAGCAGTTTGAAAAGGAAGGTTATTTGCGTTGGGATTCACTGGGTGAGTTCTTGGCGCTGTCGCCATCGCTTGAACACTACAGTGAGGCTGCGGGCAATGCCCAGGCTAAAGTTTTGGCGAGTGCGCTAGATGTAGCGACGGCGAAGTTCTTGGACAATAACAAGTCGCCAGCACGCAAGCTCGGCTCGATCGATAACCGCGGCAGCCATTTTTACTTGGCGCTGTATTGGGCGCAGGCGTTAGCTGAGCAAAATGATGATGCCGCGCTAAAAGCTAAATTTACCCCGCTGGCGCAACTGCTCACTGAAAAGGAGAATGACATTGTTGCAGAGCTTGTTGGTGCGCAAGGCCAGCCGCAAGACTTGGGCGGTTATTACCGCCCTGATGCACAAAAGACGGAAAAGGCCATGCGTCCAAGTGCCTCGTTAAATGCGGCATTGGCTAGTTTGTAACAGCATCTAGGCTGAGTGAATGTCGTTTATCCCCGCCAAAAGCGGGGATTTTTATTTTATATTAGAGAAGTTGTGAATGAGTATTGATAGTCGCCTGCTGGCACGCGCCGATCACAAATGTGAGTTGTGCGGGAGTACCAATAATTTTCAAGCCTACCCGGTGCCGCACTCTGATGGTCAGCCTGAGAGTGTCATTTTGGCGTGTGAAAAATGTCGCGAGCAATTACCGGAAGGTAATACCCTTGAGGTTAATCACTGGCGCTGTCTTAACGACAGTATGTGGAGCCCAACGCCTGCGGTGCAGGTTATGGCTTGGCGCGTGTTAAAGCGCTTAGACGGAGAAAGTTGGGCGCAGGAGTTGCTCGATATGATGTATTTGGATGATGCACTGAAAACGTGGGCTGAGGCGGGTACGGAGGTGGTTGACGAAGACGCCGTCGACTGTCGCGATAGTAACGGGGTGCGCTTAAGTGCTGGAGACAGCGTCGTTATTATTAAAGATTTGCCGGTTAAAGGCTCAAGTTTAGTCGCTAAGCGCGGCACTGCCGTGCGCGGGATTTCGCTCACAAGCAACCCCGAGCATATCGAAGGTCGAGTAGAAGGGCAGCGAATTGTTATTTTAAGCTGCTACGTTAAAAAGTCTTAAGGGACTTTAGCCCTATAAAAACACAGGAGCTGAAAATTATGTGGATGCAAAAAGAGGTTCAGTTGCGTGCACGCGCTCGCGGTTTTCATTTAATAACGCGAGAAGTGCTCGAGCAGATGCCCGAAATAGCAGAGCTTAATGTTGGCTTGTTGCATGTTCATATCATGCATACCTCGGCAGCGCTTACCGTCAATGAAAATGCCGACCCTACCGTGCGACAAGATTTCGAAAGTTTTTTTAATCGAGCGGTGCCTGAAAACGAACCTTATTATTTGCACGATGATGAGGGCAGTGACGATATGCCTGCGCATTTAAAAGCGAGTATTTTAGGCGCTTCGGTTACTTTGCCCATTAAAAGTGGGCGTTTAAATGTGGGCACTTGGCAGGGTATTTATTTGTGTGAACACCGTAATTACGGGGGTGCGAGGCGTTTGGTATTGACTCTTAATGGCGAGTAGCAAAGTGTATTGACTGCAAGCTTTATGCGGCTGCTT
The DNA here is from genome assembly GCA_036554385.1 of Marinagarivorans sp. Lineage (GTDB taxonomy): Bacteria > Pseudomonadota > Gammaproteobacteria > Pseudomonadales > Cellvibrionaceae > Marinagarivorans. Next base: position 34,332 of record DATBNJ010000040.1, read on the forward strand.
ACTGTTGAGTAAAAAAACCAGCCAATTGGCTGGTTTTTTTTGAAGGGAGAAAAGGGCACCTAAAAACGGTGCCCTGCAAATCGTTTACTCAAATACAGGGTTTGGCGCAATCTCGTTTGCCGTGGTGGCAGGAAGGCCCCACAGGTCGGTGCGCAACATGTTGATCTTCATCATGTCGAGACCGGTCCATGTGCCCCAGCCCGCGTCGTCAGTATCGGCTAAGTGGGTGTAAAGGCCGCCGGTATCGGAAGACTCTGGGTTAATGCCCCAGTAGCAGGCTTGAATGCCTTTGTCGTTCATGTAAGAGGCGAACGCTTTCTGCCACTGGAAGTCGATGTTTTCTTCCGTAGTAGAAGGCGTGTTCAGGTAGCCCCACATTTCCCTTTCGGCATCGCGTGTGCCAATTTCTGGCCAGCCTCGGTTGCCACCCCACTCGCCGACCACAAGGGCGTAGCCCATATCGCGTAGGAAGCCAAAGTGTTCTTCCCAGCCGGGCTCAAGGCGATCTTTGTCCATGACCATCATGCACTGCTGCTCGGCAGCTTCTTCACCGTGTAAACCTTCACATTCGGGCTGGTTCTCGATATCCATAAATTGCATTTGCTGATATACCGCCGGTCCATAAGTGTGCGGCGAAATAACGAGCCGATCCTGTGGAATATTAAGCGGGCGCTCGTGGAAGCCGTAGAAATTTTCACCCCAGTTAGGGTTGCTTTCTAAGCTGCCGTGAGGCTCAACTTCGTTGGTTCTGTTGCCGCCTGCAATACCCTGTACGAATATTAAAATATCTTCGTTAACATCTTTCATGGCGTCGTAAGCGTCTTCAGATAAGGTTGCCCACTCGTCCCATGTGTAATCCCAAGGTTCGTTGAAAATATCGATACCAATCACATTGCGGTAATCGCGAGCGAGCGTCGCCAGGGTTCGAATATCTTCTAACCAGCGAGTTTTTCCGTAGGTTTGATAGGTGATGCCAGGCTCGTTACCACTGGCACACGATCTGTCCTCACGCTGAAAATCGTAACCTGGACGATCGGCATCGGCGTAGGGTGGGTGTGCATCTAAACGGCCGGCACGCCAACCCACATAGTTTGAGCACGAGTGAATATCGAGCATTACATTAACGTCTTGGCTATTGGCCTCGTCTAAGAATGCGAGCATTGCCTCGTAGGCGTTATCGTAAGGGTAATTTGCCGGGTCGTTTTTAAGGTAGCCACCTTGTTGTGCATAGCCTCGGCCTTCTTCGTAGTTGGGGTCGAGTGTTTGTGGTGTGATGGGGAGGCGCACAGTGTTAATACCCATGCGTTTAATTTCTTGCATGGTTAGGCTCATATTTCGCCCCGTTTCTTTCCACCACATGTTGCCGATATAAAGCTCAAGCGGTGCAGCGCCTGGATGCTCGGCATCTTGTGGCTCGTGCTGACCTTCAAGGCCGAACCAGTTGCCGCAGCGCACATCAAGTGGCTGTCCGTTTTTCATCACCACACCATCTTTAACGCGGAAAATGCCATTGGTGCCCGACTGTGGTGGTGTAAAGGGCGCACTACTACTCGCTGTACCGGCAGACGACGTTGTTGTTTGTGAGCTCGTTGTTGTCGGCGTGCTGCTGGTCGTCGCTGTTGAGCTGGTTTGAGATGGCGAGCTGCTTTGCGTTGCGGTGCTCGATATTGCGTTAGTGCTGGAGTTCTGACCGGTGTTGTCATCTGAACTTGATGAGCCTGTTGTGCCAACACAGCCAGCTAATGTGGCTATTGCGCTTGCGAGAAGTGCGGAGTGCGCAATTGATTTTCCGCAGCGCCAAGTACTCTTATGTATCATTTTATTCTCCGAAAATGGCGGTTACTAAACCGTTAAACGTTAGTGTTATTGATGTGGTAAATGCGCTTTAATTTACGGCTACTGTGCCGCCATAAATTAAATTGTTCGGTGCGATAAAACACATGAATTTAACGTCTTACTAATGTGACGATTTATGGGGAGAAGTAAAGGGGATAGTCGATCGTAAATGTGATACTCATTCCACTTCTAATTATGTTTAATTAGAATATACATATCGCTTTTTTATCTGAAATATCGTGCGATTGCATTGATACCGGAGTCATTTTTAACTGGTTGAGTGTCACTTAAATACTGCCGCTTTTAAAAGCTGTGACGCCCATTGCGTTTTACAATTGAAGGCTTCGTATTGGCGGCTAGCTCGGCTGTTGGGTGCTGGCGGTTAGTTGAGGTTGGTGAGCGGTTGGTGTATCGGTTTTACGGCATGGGCGAAAGCCGCTGGGTGGTTAGTCTAATTGCGCTAGCAAAACTGCTTGAGAAAAACTGCCCGAAGGGCTAAAGTGCCCGCCGGAGTCAGCCAGACAATCGCTTCCATGTTTCATGGGGGAGGAAAGTCCGGGCTCCACAGGGCAGAACGCCAGGTAACGCCTGGGGGGCGCGAGCCTACGGAAAGTGCAGCAGAAAGTATACCGCCTAAGCTTGCAAAAGCCGGTAAGGTTGAAAAGGTGCGGTAAGAGCGCACCGCGTGACTGGTAACAGCTCACGGCGATGGTAAACCCCGTTCGGAGCAAGACCAAATAGGAACCCGTATGGCGTGGCCCGCGTTGGGTTCGGGTAGGTTGCTTGAGGTGTGTGGCGACACACATCCCAGATGAATGATTGTTCTCGACAGAACCCGGCTTATCGGCTGGCTCCACCTCTTCTTGAGTAGCGTTCTAGCTTAGCGTTATTCTATGCATCTAATGCGCACCATATTGGTGCTTATGCTATAGGCTACACTCCCTTCTTATATAGCGAGCAGCTATTTCGGTGTCTCTAATCACGTCTATTTGTTCTTTCTCTTAAAGTAGTTTCTTAAGAATGGCTTGTAACTTCCTGCTTTAAATCAACTAAATCCTACCTCTATTAACCTAAACATCTTTCATTGTGCTCTTAACGGGCGCTAATAGGCCGCCATCTGTCCAACTTTGAGGCTACCTTGCTTGACTTTACTTTGATCGCACATATAGTGTGCATAAGTGGTTAAATGTGGTTAATTGTGGATTTTAGTGGCTCATAGGCTGCTCTCGGTGGGAAAACGTGTTTCAAGGTAGTCATAACATCAATATGGATGCCAAAGGGCGCCTCGCTATCCCGGCTAAACACCGGGATACGCTCGCGTCTTTGTGTGATTCTCGCATTGTGATGACAGCGCATACCCAAGACCGATGTGTATTGATGTACCCAGAAACTGAATGGCAAGCCATTTTACCGAAGATTGAAGCATTACCCACCTTTAATCGAGCCGCTTTACGCGCACAGCGCTTACTTATTGGCTACGCCACAACCTTGGAACTCGATGGGAATGGGCGTGTATTAGTGCCACCGACGCTGCGTGACTACGGCAACCTTGATAAAAAATTGATGCTAGTGGGGCTTGGCAAGAAGTTTGAGCTCTGGAGCGAAGAGGCTTGGTTACAAACCGTGGCGGCCACTGAAGACGACGAAATGCCAGCAGAAATGCTGTCGCTTTCTTTATAACTCTAACTTAGCGACTTTATGACAGCACAAGCGCATTACTCAGTACTACTCGACGAGTCCGTAGATGCTCTTATTACGGAGCCTGCTGGCGTCTATATCGACGGCACCTTTGGTCGGGGTGGGCATTCTCGTGCGGTGCTCGAGCGCCTTGCTCCTGCGGCACGGTTAATCGCGTTTGATAAAGACCCCGAAGCCATTGCCGTTGGCAATGCGCTGCGCGACGAGGATACGCGTTTTTCCATTGTGCATGATTCGTTCGCTAGCATGTACCAGGTCGCTAAGGCCCGCGATTTAGACGGGTGCGTCGACGGTGTGTTATTGGACTTGGGCGTTTCATCGCCGCAACTCGATCACGCTGAGCGTGGCTTTAGTTTTATTAATGACGGCCCACTCGATATGCGCATGGATTGCAGCAAGGGCCAAAGTGCGGCCGATTTTATCAATCGCGCCAAGGAAGCCGAAATTGCGCGGGTGCTAAAAGAATATGGTGAAGAGCGTTTTGCACGTCGAATCGCCGGTGCCATTGTGCGCAGGCGGGCCGAAAAACCTTTTGAGCGCACCTTGGACTTGGCCGACGTTATTACTAAAGCAAACCCTCGCTGGGAACGCGATAAAAACCCAGCGACGCGGGCGTTTCAAGGTATCCGTATACACGTTAATGGCGAGCTTGATGACCTAAGCGCGGCATTGCCGGCCGCGCTATCTATTTTGCGGCCGGGCGGTCGATTAGTGGTTATTAGCTTTCACAGCTTAGAAGATCGCATTGTGAAGCGGTTTTTTAAAGAGGGCGCCAAAGGTAAGTCGCTGCCTGCGAATCTTCCTATCCCGGATGTCGAACTGGAAAAAACGCTGCGTATTATTACAAAGCCCGTTAAAGCAACCGACGAAGAGCTCGGTGAAAACATCCGCTCGCGCAGCGCTATTATGCGCATTGCCGAAAAACTTCCCGCAAAGGAGCCCAACTAATGGTGGTATCAAAACCCAAATTAGCGCTCGTGGGAGTTCTTTGGGTCGCCGTTTTGGTGTCGGCATTGTCTGTGGTTTATGTAACCTTTGATGTACGCCGTCATACACAACAATTAGCCGCGCTTAACGACCACGCGCAAACCCTGCAAGTTGAAACTGGACAGCTACTACTTGAAAAAAGCGCACTAGCGGCTTATGCACGAGTCGAAAGAATTGCAACGGGTGAGCTAAATATGCGAGTACCAACGGGGCATGAAATTGTGGTGGTGGGAGCGCCATGAGTCGAATAGCTGCGCATTGGCGTTTCGCCGCAATTTGTTTAGTAATAGCGCTATTACCGACAGCGCTAGTTTGGCATCTGTCTTACCTGCAGGTTATGCCCGGGCAAGAAAAAGGGCACGACTTTCTGCAGGCGCAGGGTCAAGCGAGAACCTTGCGCGAGCAAAAAATTAATGCTTATCGCGGAGTGATTTCCGATCGCAATGGTGAATTGCTGGCGGTAAGCACACCGGTAATTTCCATTGCCGTTAACCCACAGGTGATTTCACCACAAGGCGTTCGCGATTTAGCTAACGCGTTAGGTTTGCCGTTGCGCGAGCTTAACGAAAAGTTGCAGCGTTATGCCAATAAACAATTTATGTATGTGGCTCGGCAACTCCCGCCTTTTGAAGCTGCTGCGGCTACGCAATTAAAAATTCGCGGCGTTATTGCCGAGCGTGAATACCGGCGCTTTTACCCCGCTGGAGAAGTTGCTGCGCATGTGGTCGGTTTTACCAGTATTGATGATCAAGGCCAAGAGGGCATGGAGTTGGCCTTGGATGACTATTTAGCGGGTACCGCCGGTGTTCAGCGGGTTATCAAAGACCTTAAGGGCAATATTGTTAAAGACTTGGGCATTGTGCAGGCGGCGAGTCCCGGTGGCGATGTGCAATTGAGCATTGATTTACGTTTGCAGTATTTGGCCTATCGCGAATTAAAGAATGCCATTGCTAAACAGCGAGCCAAGTCGGGCTCAATCGTTATGCTCGATGTTGAAACCGGAGAAATATTAGCGATGGTGAATCAGCCGTCGTACAACCCCAACGATCGCAAAAACATTAAAGCCTCTGAAGCGCGCAATCGCGCCATGACTGATGTTATCGAGCCGGGCTCAACGGTTAAGCCGTTTACCGTAATGGCTGCGCTGGAAACTGGGCGCTACAATCCCGATTCGGTAATTAATACCAACCCTGGGCACGTTCGCGTTGGGCGAAAGACTTTTTTGGACCCTAAAAATTACGGCGAAATCGATTTGGGCACAGTTATTCAAAAGTCCAGCCAAGTCGGCATTAGCAAGCTCGCATTGGACCTGCCACAAAACGTAGTGCGCAATATGTTTGAGCGCTTAGGTTTCGGTCAAAGTACCGGTACCGGTTTTCCGGGTGAAAGCTTAGGCGTTTTACCTAGCCGACAAAAATGGCACCCCATTGAAACGGCGACCTTGGCGTTTGGTTACGGCCTGACGGTGACCCCGCTGCAACTGGCGCAATCCTACGTTACGGTGGCAAGTTCCGGGCGCTCACGCCCAGTTTCTTTACTTAAACAGGACGAGCTGCCACCGAGCACACAAGTTATTGACCCTGTGATTGCCGATCAGATCGCAGCGATGTTAAAGCGCGTAACGGAGCGCGGCGGCACTGCTACGCAAGCACAAACGAGTGCTTATTTAACGGCGGGTAAAACGGGAACCGCACACAAAGTGGGCAAGCACGGTTATGCCGATGATAAATACGTAGCTACCTTCGCGGGCATGGCGCCGGCGGATGACCCTAAAGTTGTAACTGTGGTGGTCATTAATGAGCCGACAAGTGGACGCTACTACGGCGGTGAAGCCGCCGCTCCCGTTTTTGCCAGCGTAACCGACAGCTCTCTACGCCTTTTAAATATTCCGCCTAATAATAGCCGGCAGTCTATGGCGACGTCGCGGGTGGCCAAGCGATGAACCGGCTAACCCTTGCGCACTTGCTGCCCGACCAAGTATTACCTCCGACTATCGCCAACCTCTTCGTTGGTGATTTGCGTTTGGACAGTCGACAGGTGAGCGCGGGTGACGTTTTTATATGCCTAGGTGGCGAGGCCTATATCGACGAGGTTGTAAAAGCGAAAGCTGTCGCCGTTTTGTTCGATGATAACAGCCGAGACGTGTTTAATAAGCGCGGTATTAATACCGCTAGCCCTTCGTATTATGAAAGCACCGTTTTTGTTGCAGTACCCAGTTTAGCTGCGCAGCTTGCCGAACTCGCGGGGCGCAAATACGCCACTTTAAACATGCCAAATATTGTTGGCGTTACCGGCACCAATGGTAAAAGTACTTTAGTGTCTTTAATTGCCCAGCTACTACAAGGTGCCCGACAAAATATCAGCCGCAAGCGCCAAGCGGCGAGACAAGCCAATGTTGCCACCATTGGTACATTGGGGGTCGGTGTGCTGGGTGAGCCTTTAGTTGAAACGGGCATGACCACGCCAGATATCTTCAGTAATTATCGGGTGCTCGCGGAGTTTTCGCGGCGCGGTGTTACGGATGTTGCGATGGAAGTGTCGTCCCACGGTTTGAGCCAAGGGCGCGTTACTGGGTTGCCTATCACAACGGCCGTTTTTACAAACTTAACGCAAGACCACTTGGACTATCACGGCGATATTGCAAGCTACGCAAAAGCCAAGCGAATGCTGTTTGAAATGTCCACCGTAAGTACCGCGATTATCAACGCCGATGACGAGCAAGCAAACTTGATGGCCGGTGGCGTCGTCAGCGGTGTGGTTATTCGCTACGGGATACACCGCGGCGATGTCCGGGCAGAAAATATTTATACTCGTCAAAATGGTACGGCTTTTCGGTTGACCTCGCCCTGGGGCAATGCCGATATCATCTCGCCCCTGTACGGCGTTTTTAATGTGTACAACTTGCTGGCGGCGATAACGACCGCGATGGTGCACGGGGCAGAATTTGCGGAGGTTGTCCGCAGCATACCGGCTTTGCAGGCAATTGCTGGGCGAATGCAACAATTGGCGCCGGTCGGTGGTGTGCAGGTGGTTGTTGATTTTGCTCATACCCCCGACGGTTTAGAGCAAGCATTAACGGCCCTAAGGGCTCATACGGTAGGCCGCGTGTGGGTTGTTTTTGGTTGTGGCGGCAATCGCGATAAGCAAAAACGTGCACTAATGGGTGCAATTGCCGAAGACTTAGCCGAAGAATTAATTTTAACCAGCGATAATCCTCGTAATGAAAACCCCGCAGCGATTTTGGCCGATATCGCATCCGGCTGTAAAAAAGCAGTGCGCACCATTGTCGACAGAAAGGAAGCTATTGAATACAGCATCGAGCACGCTATGGCGGGTGATTGTGTCTTAATTGCCGGCAAGGGGCACGAGAGTTTCCAAATTATCAAAGAACAAAAAATCCCCTTTTCTGATGTCGCCGTTGCTAATCAAGCTTTGGCCCAAAAAAGTGCGCAACTCGCGTTGCACACCTCATCCTCAGGGCACGGAGGCAAGCCATGAAGTTATCTTCAACCGTGCCCGTAACGCAAGGCGAATTAATCGGAGGAGACTGCACGTTTTCTCATTTCGCCACCGACTCGCGAACACTTAAGCCTGGCGAGCTTTTTATTGCTCTGCGAGGCGATAACTTTGATGGTCATGCCTTTGTCGGCAAGGCGCAGGCGGTGGGTGCTACTGCGGTCGTAGTCGAGCATCACATTCCCGATTGCTCGCTCCCGCAACTTGTCGTAGCCGATACCGTTTTAGCTTTGGGGCAGATTGCACAATTAGGTCGATCGACCTTTAGCGGCCCGCTGATCGCGATTACCGGAAGTTGCGGCAAAACATCCGTGAAAGGCTTTGCTAAAGCGATCTTTGAGCAAGTGGGCGCGACCTTGGCAACCCAAGGAAATTACAATAACCATATCGGTGTGCCCTTAACCCTGAACCGCTTGACCGACGAGCATGAATTTGCCGTAGTTGAAATGGGCACAAGCGGCGTAGGTGAAATATCTTACCTTGCGGGTTTAGCTCAGCCGGATATTGCTTTGGTTAATAACATTCGCGTCGCTCATATTGGCGGCTTTGGCAGTATCGATGCAATAGCCACTGAAAAGGGCGCTATTTATGAGGCGTTAAAGCAAACACCAAAGCCAACCCGCACGGCCATTATTAATTTAGACGATGCTTTTTCCGGGCAATATCTTGCACAAACGCAGTCGCTCAATCGCATAGGCTTTAGTGTTAACCCCAGTGCGCATGCTGGCGCTACCGTACCGTGTTTATTGGCTTCAAATATTACTACTACGGCGCAAGGCTTTCCGTGTTTTACCTTGGAGTACCAAGGGCAAAAACACAATATTTGCCTGCAAGTGCTGGGCTCGCACTTTGTTAGTAATGCTTTGGCGGCGAGCGCTTGTGCGTTGGCCGCTGGTGTTTCGCTCGATGTTATTGCTTCTGGCTTGCAGCAGTACACCGGTGATAACGGGCGTATGCAACCAGTTGCACCTTGGTTAGGTGGGCAGCAAGCGTTGGTGATTAATGATGCCTATAACGCGAACCCCGGGTCAGTGCGGGCCGCGATCGATTTTCTCGCCGCGCAAAATACACCGTATCGCGTGTTGGTTCTCGGTTTTATGGGCGAGCTGGGCGAAGGCGAGGCCATGGAGCACACCTCTGTCGGGTTATATGCTTTGGAAATGGGAATAACCCACCTTGTCGCCATTGGCAACCTGCCGCGCTTAGCGGCCGAAGTATTCGGTGATACGGGGTTCTGCGTGGACGACGCCAGCGCCGCAGCACAAACGTTGGTGCCATTTTTAAATAATGAAGCCACCATTTTATTAAAGGGCTCTCATTCCGCTGCGGTTGACGCAGTGCTTCCTCTCCTAGCAGAAAAAAGTAAGGGGCTCAGTCCATGTTAGTTTGGTTGGCGGAACTATTGCAGCCGCATGTTAGCGCCCTCGACGTTTTTCGATATTTAACGCTGCGCGCTATTTTGGGCGTGTTAACCGCGCTGGGTATGTGTTTGTTTTTGGGCCCGTGGTTTATTCGCAAGCTTGTGAAGTTACAAATCGGTCAATCCGTGCGCAATGACGGACCGCAAAGTCACTTAAGTAAACAGGGCACGCCAACCATGGGTGGCGGGCTTATTTTATTTGCGATTGGTACCAGCGTTTTGCTGTGGTCTGATTTGAGTAACCGATTTGTTTGGGCGGTGCTTTTTATCATGTTGGCGTATGGCGCCATCGGTTGGGTTGATGACTACCGCAAAGTCGTTGAAAAAAACTCGAAAGGGCTTTCGGCGAAATGGAAGTATTTCTGGCAGTCAACGGCGGGGTTTGCAGTGGCGATCTTTTTATACAGCACGGCCCAAGCCCCAGCCGAAACGCAGCTGTTTATCCCGTTTTTTAAAAATGTTGCGCTCGATCTCGGGCCGTTGTACCTGTTGCTGGTTTATTTTGTGGTTGTTGGCAGCTCCAACGCCGTGAACTTAACTGATGGATTAGATGGTCTTGCCATAATGCCCACGGTAATGGTGGGTGCTGCGCTGGGCATTATTGCCTACTTGGTAGGCAATGCGAAGTTCGCCGCATATTTACATATTCCATACATTGCCGGCACCGGTGAGCTGGTGGTGTTTTGTGCAGCGCTTGCGGGTGCGGGGTTAGGCTTTTTATGGTTTAACACTTACCCTGCGCAGGTGTTTATGGGTGATGTGGGGGCTTTGGCGCTCGGCGGTGCTTTGGGTGTAGTGGCTGTTATTGTCCGCCATGAAATCGTGTTTTTTGTGATGTCTGGCGTTTTTGTGATGGAAACCGTATCAGTGATTTTACAGGTTGCTAGTTTCAAGTTAACGGGGCGCCGCATATTTAGAATGGCACCGCTACACCACCATTTCGAATTAAAAGGTTGGCCGGAGCCGCGCGTTATTGTGCGTTTTTGGATTGTCACCGTCATGTTAGTTTTGTTTGGGCTGGCGACCCTTAAATTGCGCTAAAAGCACCCCAAGTGTTGAAGCCCATCGGTAATAGAAGAGAGACTCAGTGGATTTAATTAGCTCGAATAAATATACCGTCGTAATAGGCCTTGGTGTTACGGGCTTGTCGGCTGTGCGCCATATGTTAGCGCAAGGTGTTCGAGTGATTGCCTGTGATAGTCGCAAAAACCCGCCCAATCTGGAAGCCGTTAGACGCGAATTTTCCGAGCTCAGCCTTCAGTTGGGCCCCCTCGATGCGGAGCTACTGTGCAACGCACAAGAAATCGTGATCAGTCCGGGGCTTTCCCGCAAAGATCCAGTGATTCAACACGCTATATCGTCGGGCGTTAGTGTCATTGGTGATATCGAACTATTTGCGCGCGTGGTTAATGCGCCCGTTATTGCTATCACCGGTTCAAACGGTAAATCAACGGTAACGACGCTGGTGGGCGAAATGGCTAAGGCGGCGGGAATTAAAGTCGCCGTTGCGGGTAATATCGGTTATGCCGCACTCGAAGCACTCGCTGATGATATCGAACTGTATGTACTAGAGCTATCTAGCTTCCAGCTGGAAAGCACGTCGTCCCTTAAGCCGGTTGCGGCAACCGTGCTCAATGTGTCGGCCGACCACATGGATCGTTATGCCAGTCTGATGGAATATGCGCTTACCAAACAGCGCATTGCTTTTGGCGCTAAAACGGTTGTGGTTAATAAGCAAGACCCACTCACTGAGCCGCCAATTGCCGAAGGTGTAAAGCGCGTTTGCTTTAGCAGCAATCAACCCGATCTAAACGACTACGGCTTTTATGACGGAAGCTTGGTTAAAGGCTTTAAAGCCTTGGTGGCGGCGCAAGATATAAACATAGTGGGTTTACACAATATGGCCAATGCCGCAGCGGCATTGGCTTTAGCTGCGGCAGCAGGAGTTTCGCTCGACGCCTGTGTCAGCGCGCTGAAAAACTTTACCGGTTTGGCGCATCGTTGCGAGCATATTCGCGCGGTTAATGGTATTGATTTTATTAATGATTCCAAGGCGACCAATGTTGGCGCTACCGTTGCCGCGCTTAAAGGATTGAGTCGAGGTGAGCCGACTATTCATATTATTTTGGGTGGCGACGGCAAAGGCGCAGATTTCGCGCCTTTGATCCCCGCGCTAAAAGGCACGGCCAAAACGGCGCTTGTCTTGGGTAAAGATGCACAATCAATTGCCCGTGCCATACACGCCGCCCTGCCAGAGCTACCCGTTCTAGAGGTTGAATCATTGCCGAGCGCGGTGAGTAAAGCTTACCAACTCGCCGCCGCCGGGGATTGCGTTTTGCTTTCGCCTGCGTGTGCCAGCCTTGATATGTTTAAAAACTTTGAGCAGCGCGGTGACGTATTTCGCCAAGCGGTCGGGGGGTTAAGCTAATGCCCGCCAATTCGCCCACGCTAAATTTTGAAAACGGTTTAAGCACACTGGTCGAAAAAGGCACGCGCCTCGATCTCATATTGCTGACCACGGTTTTGGCGTTAATGTCGTTTGGTTTGGTAATGGTGCTATCGGCCTCGATCGACCTGGCAGCGCATACCTATAACGATCCGTGGTTTTTCGTTAAGCGCCACTGCGTATTTTTGGCGCTAGCATTTGTTGCAAGCGCTGCTGTTTTCAGTGTGCCAAGTGAAATGTGGAATCGCTTTGGGATTCTCTTTTTGATTATCGGCCTTGCCTTATTGGCTGCGGTATTAATCCCTGGGGTGGGCAAGGTCGTCAATGGTAGCCGCCGCTGGATTAGCATTGGCCCGTTTACCTTGCAGGCCTCCGAGGCGGCAAAATTTTGTTTTATCGTGTTTTTTGCCAGCTTTCTCGCTCGGCGCAGCGTCGAATTCAGAGAGGGTTGGAGCGCATTTTTTAAGTTGCTTGCGATTTTAGGTGCTTTTGTTGCGTTGCTATTGTTGGAGCCCGATTTCGGTAGCGCGGTTGTCTTGTGTATTACGGCCGGTGCCATGATGTTTATGGCGGGGGTACCCATTTTGCGGTTTATTTTGTTGGCCTTGGCCGGTTTTGCGGGCTTGGCCGCCATGGCGATCTTTTCACCTTACCGCTGGCAGCGCTTAGTGACTTTTCTCGACCCGTGGGCTGATCAATTTTCCAGCGGCTATCAGCTGGTGCAATCGCTTATTGCGTTTGGTCGCGGAGAATGGGTTGGGCTCGGATTGGGCAATAGCTTGCAAAAGTTATTCTTTTTGCCCGAAGCACACACGGATTTTATTTTTTCCATCGTCGCCGAAGAGTTTGGTTTGATTGGCGCGCTGGTGCTCGTGGTGTGCTTTGTTATTGTGGTGTGGCGAATATTGCGACTGGCTTCGTTGGCGTATCGGCAGGAGCGGTTTTTTGCCAGCTATTGCGCGATAGGTATTGGCATGCTTTTTAGTGCGCAGGCATTTATTAATATGGGTGTCGCGTCGGGTTTGTTGCCCACCAAAGGGCTTACCTTACCGTTTGTGAGTTCTGGTGGTAGTAGTTTGTTGGTGTGTAGTGCGTTAATAGCGTTAGTGTTGCGCTTGGGCTGGGAGATGTCAGATGACGACGCCTGATACGGTTGCACCTAGCGCAACAGCCGGAACGATTTTGATTATGGCCGGTGGCACTGGCGGGCATGTTTTCCCCGCTTTAGCGGTGGCAGAGTACTTGCGAGAGCGCGGCGTTGCGGTGCACTGGATGGGCACCGATAAAGGCATCGAAGCTAAAGTTATTCCCGAAAATGCCATAGCGCTTCACTGCATCGAGGTTTCCGGTATTCGCGGGAAATCGTGGAAGAAGTTACTTACCGGACCTTTTGCGGTTGCCAAGGCGATTGCTCAAGCCAAGCGAATTATTCGCGAGCTCAAACCCGATGTGATTTTAGGTATGGGCGGCTACGCCTCTGGGCCCGGCGGCGTCGCGGCACGTTTATGCGGTATCCCGTTAATTGTGCACGAGCAAAATGCCATAGCCGGCAGTACCAATAAAGTCTTGGCAAAACTCGCTCGGCACGTGCTGTGTGGGTTTCCGAATGCTTTACCTAAAGGGGTGTTCGTGGGTAACCCTGTGCGAACGGCATTTTACCAACAGCGCCCGCCAGCCGAGCGACGATCTGAAAGCGCCGGTGATGACTTTAAGATTTTAGTATTGGGCGGTAGCTTAGGTGCAAAAGCGCTGAATGAAAAAGTACCTGAGGCTTTAGCGCTGCTGTCGCCAGAATTTAGCGTTTCGGTGACTCATCAATCCGGCGCTCGTACCAAAGTGGCTGCGCAACACGCTTACGCTGCATTAGCTGAGCAAAGGCCGAATTACTCGGTTGAATTGCCCGAGTTTATTGCGGATGTCGCCTCGGCGATGGCCGCTGCGGACTTAGTTATCTGCCGAGCCGGCGCCTTAACGGTGGCCGAGCTTTCGGCCATCGGTGCCGCCGCGATTCTTGTGCCATTTCCGTTTGCGATCGATGACCATCAAACCGCGAATGCGCGCTGGTTGTCTGATAAAGGTGCCGCTATTTTGTGCCCAGAGGCGAGCTTGCAGGCGCAATCTCTCGCCGATCAAATAACCGGTTTATATCAAGATCGCGGGCAACTCGAAAAGATGGCGCTGGCCGCGTATGCCCGAACAGAAAAAACACCAACGGTGCAAGTGGCAGATTATTGTTTGGAGTATTTAAATGTCTGACCTGAGTGTGTATCAAACACCAGAAATGCGCCGCATAAGACGCATTCATTTTATTGGTATTGGCGGTGCCGGTATGAGCGGTATTGCCGAGGTGTTGTTAAATCAAGGCTATGAAATCTCGGGTTCCGACGCGAAAGCCTCGCTAACAACACAACGCCTAGCCAATATGGGCGTGAATGTATTTATTGGTCATGATGAGCGCAACGTGGCGGGAGTTGATGTTGTTGTTAACTCCAGTGCCATTGATGAGCACAACGCGGAGATCAGTGCCGCACGCGAGCTGCGCATCCCCGTGGTTCGACGCGCCGAAATGCTGGCCGAGCTAATGCGTTACCGTCACGGTATTGCCGTTGCTGGGACCCATGGCAAGACCACTACCACGAGTTTATTGGCGGCAATTTTTGCGGCTGCGGGTCAAGACCCTACCTTTGTGATCGGGGGGCTATTAAATAGCGCCGGCTGTAATGCTCAGCTGGGGGCGAGCCGTTATCTGGTGGCCGAGGCCGATGAAAGTGATGCCTCGTTTTTACATTTACAGCCAATGGTCTCCATCGTCACCAATATTGATGCCGATCATATGGAAACCTACGGTGGCGACTTTGAAAAACTTAAGCAAACGTTCGTTGAATTTTTGCACAACTTGCCGTTTTACGGCTTAGCCGTTGTATGTGGTGATGACGATGTTGTGCAAAGTTTGCTGCCTAAAATTTCTCGCGCAGTTCAAACCTATGGCTTTGGTGAACATTGCGATTATCAAGCGTTTGATGTTGTGCAAACGCGCAAATCTCAGACTTTTAAGGTGCGCACGCCTCATCACGACGAGCCGTTGGCGCTGCAGGTTAATTTGCCCGGCCGGCATAATGTTTTAAACGCGACAGCGGCATTGGCGGTAAGTCTAGAAGAAGGATTAGAGGTTTCGGCTATCGCCCAGGGTTTAAAAGAATTTTCCGGTGTTGGACGGCGCTTTGAAATTTATGGCGAGTACCCCATTCACAGTGAAAATACCGTGATGTTGGTCGACGACTACGGCCATCATCCACGCGAAGTGGCCGCCACCATTGCGGCGGTCCGCGAAGGTTGGCCAGAGCGGCGTTTAGTTATGGTTTATCAACCGCATCGCTATACCCGTACGCGGGACTTATTTGAAGACTTTGTTGATGTGTTATCGACGGTGGATCAACTTATTTTGCTAGAAGTCTACAGCGCCGGCGAGCATCCCATTGCCGGTGCCGACGGTAGGCATCTAAGCCGTGGCATTCGAACTCGCGGCGCAGTCGAACCGGTTTTTGTGGAGGCCCTGGATCAAGTGCCAAATATATTAAAAAATCTTGTCCGGCCAGGTGATATTGTGATCACGCAAGGCGCGGGTAATGTTGGAGCTTTGGCGATTAATTTGGCTGATGAGTTCGGTAAATGGTCTCAGGGTGAACAACATGAAGTGTGAGACCAATGCCGGCGTCGGCCATTTTGATTGCGCTGTTGCCGCGGCGCGTTTAGGCCGCATGGCCGTGTTATTTGGTGGCTCTTCGGCCGAGCGTGAAATTTCTTTGCAAAGCGGCGCCGCAGCGATTGAAGCGCTGCAAGGCTTTGGTGTTGATGTTGTGCCGATAGATACACAAAAAAATGCGGTCGACCAGCTTCAGCAGCAGGAACTATCGGGCGCCTTTATTGCCTTGCATGGCGTAGGTGGCGAAGATGGAAAAATCCAAGGCTTGCTCGAGTTTTTGAATATTCCTTACACGGGCAGTGGGGTGTTGGCCTCGTCACTGTGCATGGACAAACTTCGCACCAAACAATTATGGACAGGAATGAATTTGCCCTCGGCTAAGTTCTTATCTCTCGATAGTCGAACGCCGTGGCAAGAGGCTTTGGCGAGCCTAGGGGGTGAAGTCATGGTTAAGCCGGCGCACGAGGGCTCGAGCATTGGCATGAGCCGGGTAAACACTCCCGAGGCGCTTAAAAATGCCTACAAAGAAGCCGCGCAGTACGATACTAGCGTTTTGGCGGAACAGTTTATTGTGGGAGCGGAATACACCGTTGCGATTTTAGAAGGCACCGCGTTACCGCCAATTCGTTTAAAGCCCAATAGCCACTTTTATGACTTTAATGCGAAGTACTTGGCAGACGATACTCAGTACTTGTGTCCATGTGGTCTGAATAAAACGGACGAAGATGCCCTCAAGCAATTAGCGCTCGATGCGTTTAACGCTGTCGGGGCGACAGGCTGGGGCCGCGTCGATGTCATGACCGACGCCAAAGGCGACTTTTTTTTACTGGAGGTGAATACTGTTCCGGGTTTGACGGGGCACTCTTTAGTGCCCATGGCTGCCAATGCAGCCGGCATAGCATTTGAAGAATTGATTTTGCGTATTGCTGCGCAGGTGTTGGTAGATTAAACCGTGGCCAAGGCGAAACACGACAGGGGAGCGAGCCGCAAGAAGCACAAAAAGGGCAGCGCGTCGCAGGGTGCGCGTTTGCCTTGGCGTTTTTTATTGAATAGCTCGCTCGTTTTAGCGGTATGTGGGTCGGTGGCTTGGGGCATTTATCGGTTAGAGCCGTTGGCCATTATTCAACAACATACCAATAAGCCCATTGCCAGCGTCAACGTGCAAGGCGATTTTAAATACGTTGAACAGGCAAAAATAGAAGCTTTGGTTGCAGAAAAATTAACCGATACCTTTTTAGAGTTGGACATTGTTGGCTTAAAAGATCACTTAGAAAAACATCCTTGGATTGATCGGGCAATTGTAACGCGGCAGTGGCCAGACACGCTCTTGATAAAAATATCAGAGCAGCAACCCATTGCTCGGTGGAATTCGAAAGATTTTTTAAATTTACGGGGTGAAATTGTTAATTTAGCCGACAAAACTGAATTAAATCATCTACCTTTATTGAAAGCAGATGACCGGTATGCCGAAAAGGTTATGCAGCAGTATGTTTTAGTTGCAAAGTTGTTAGGGAATTATAAGTTTGCACCTTTAGTGCTAGAACTGGATAATACCCTGGCATGGTCTCTAGAGGTGTCGCCGGCGATCGAAGTTAGGCTGGGAAGGGACGACGTCTTGGTCAAGTTGCAGCGCTTGATGCAGGTATTAACAACCGAACTGGTTGATCAAGTTAGGAATATTGAAGCTGTGGATATGCGATACAAACAAGGCTTCTCAGTCGCGTGGAAGCAGCCGCTTGAAATGGATGCCGCTTCCGAGCAGCTGAATTGACCATACCGGCGTAAAACTCGCCGGATTGAAAAGCTAGGCGGGGCGAAAAAAAGCCGGTTTGATTGCAGTAGGCAAAATAGGGTAGTTCACCGGGTGGGGGCTACACACGACAGAAACGACAGAGGCTTACAAAAGCCATATTGATTTATCGGGGCACAGGCAATGGCGCAGTCCAGTGGGAATAAAATGATCGTCGGTTTAGATATTGGAACATCTAAGGTGGTTGCGATCGTAGGCGAATTATCGCCCGATGGTGAGCTATCGGTGGTCGGCATTGGTTCGCACAACTCCAGTGGATTGAAAAAAGGTGTCGTAGTCAATATCGACTCGACGGTGCAGTCGATTCAGCGCGCAGTTGAAGAAGCCGAGCTGATGGCAGGTTGTCAGATTCATTCTGTTTATGCGGGTATTGCCGGCAGTCATATTCGCAGTTTGAACTCTCACGGCATAGTCGCGATTAAAGACCGTGAAGTGTTTGCGCAAGATATCGAGCGGGTAATTGATGCTGCGCAAGCGGTTGCTATTCCAGCTGATCAGCGAATTTTGCATATTCTGCCGCAGGAGTACCGCATTGACGACCAAGGTGGCGTGAAAGAGCCGCTGGGTATGTCTGGTGTACGCCTGGAGGCGAAAGTCCACCTTGTAACCTGCGCGGTGAACGCAGCGCAAAACATCGAAAAGTGCATTCGCCGCTGCGGCTTAGATGTAGACGACATTATTTTAGAGCAATTAGCCTCGAGTTATGCGGTACTCACCGAAGACGAAAAAGAGCTCGGCGTTTGCATGGTGGATATTGGCGGTGGAACAACCGATATTGCGATTTTTACCGAGGGCTCGATTCGCCACACGGGGGTTATCCCGATTGCTGGCGACCAAGTTACCAACGATATCGCAATGGCGCTTCGTACGCCAACGCAGCACGCCGAAGAAATCAAAATTAAATACGCTTGTGCCTTGGCCAAGCTTGCCGGCGCGGAAGAAACGATCAAAGTGCCGAGTGTCGGCGAGCGGCCACCGCGTGATTTATCGCGACAAGCACTAGCAGAAGTGGTCGAGCCTCGGTACGAAGAGTTATTCACCTTGGTGTTGGCAGAGCTTCGGCGCAGCGGTTTCGAAGATATGCTACCCGCCGGCATTGTCTTAACGGGAGGCACCTCCAAAATGGAAGGTGTTGTGGAGTTGGCAGAAGAGATTTTTCACATGCCCGTTCGTCTAGGTGCGCCACAAAATATTAGCGGCTTGCGCGACATTGTGAATAATCCGATCTATTCGACGGGCGTTGGCCTTTTGCACT
>DATBNJ010000083.1:0-6381 GCA_036554385.1 Marinagarivorans sp.
TTGACTTAATAATTTTGAGTGCTGACAAGCCGCTCATACCTTCCATGTGGTGATCAAGGAAAATCACCGAGGGCTGCCGGTACGATAGGTAACCGAGCGCCTCTTCCGCAGAGCTGGAAGTATCGATATCGATATCAAAACGTTCAAGCATCTTTTGCAAGCGAACTTGCGCCGTTTTGGAGTCATCAACGATTAGTGCTCTTTTTGCCATCACACAGCCCTTAAATATTCAGCAGTAGTTTCTAACGGTGCTTGACATGGCCTGCGAACACCAGAAGCCCAGAGCTTATACCCTAAAGCGTTATTTGTTAACGGGTTTAAAGGCAAAAAGCAGCTAAGCGAGAACCCCATCAAGAGATTTGCCGGTGACGCCACCGTAAAACTACAGTACAAGCTTAGTGAATGGCCTGCAGGCCCGCCACAGCAACAACAGCAAAGATTTTAGTGGCGAAAACAAAAAAACATTTGACATATTCCAAATCCGATATATGCTTCAAATCAGCTAGAAAAAAGTTCCTTGGTCACATCTCCTTTTCGTTGTTTTACTTGTAATACCTCGACCTGTAGTTCCCAGTACCACTTCATTTCCAGCTACAAACGCCCACCCCTGCGCCAAGCGCATGACAAGGGCAAACATTACTTTTTTTATCGAGAGATTTTCATGTCAAACACTGTAAAAGGCACCGTTAAGTGGTTCAACGAATCTAAAGGCTTCGGCTTCATCGAGCAAGAGTCTGGTCCAGACGTTTTTGCTCACTTCAGCGCCATTTCTGGTTCTGGCTTCAAAACCCTTGCTGAAGGCCAAAAAGTTGAGTTCACTGTTACTCAAGGCCAAAAAGGTCCGCAAGCTGAGAACATCGTTGCTATCTAATTTTGCCTAGCAAAATTGAGCACAAAAAAACCGGCCAATCGCCGGTTTTTTTTCGCCTGCAATATGGCCTCATAACGGCCACTGCAAAGCCCCATGCCAATGTGGCAACACCACCGCATAGCACTTGCCGATCCAAGCCCATCCTCAAACCGCCTTCAAGCACCTGCCACTAGCGCCTGAACCAGCTAGGGACACTCCCTGCTTGGCAAGCTATAAAAGTGTGCTTTGCGCTTTTGCTAAAACGCAGTGAAACCCCGAGTTAAGGATTTCACAATCGCGCACGCATTAGCGCCCTCCTACTTGGCACTCTATTCACCGCTAGCGAGTACCTGACGATTAACAAGACGCTGCCACAAAGCAGCCAACCTTAATCGCAAACGATGGCCACCAAAATAACTGCAAGGCACCAAAAATAACGTCACCACAGACGAGAACATGACACCAAAGGATAAAGAAATCACCATCGGAATTAAAAATTGCGCTTGAATACTGCGCTCAAACAGTATCGGCAGCAAGCCAACAAATGTGGTTATCGAGGTGAGAACAATGGGCCTAAACCGGTCGACACCGGCTTGCAAAACGGCCTCTAGGGTGTCTTCACCCCGCGCAATCAACTGATTAATTCGAGACAGCAGCACTAGGTTGTCATTAACAACAACGCCCGCGCAGGCTAAAAACCCAAAAAACGACATCATGCTAATGCTATGGCCGAGCAACAAGTGTCCGATCGCCGCCCCAACGAAACCAAACGGCACTGCGAGCATGACTAGCCACGGCTGAAAAAGCGAACGGAATGCGATGGCAAACACCGCGAGCACAACAAAAAAAGCCTTTAAAAAATTATCTCGAAAATTTTCGCCAAAACGCGCTTGCGCCCGCAAGCTACCATCGAGCGATAAATTAAAGCCACTGTACTCGCGCTTCCATTGGGGCTCGTAGTCGCGCAGCATTTGATCCACGATCATGCTGGCATCAACGCCCTCTTCAACCTCGGCAGTGATGGCAATGTTGCGTTTGCGGTCGGCGCGACGAATGGTGCTGGCACCGGGCACAAGCTTTACATCGGCAACAGTCGCCAAGGGAATTTCTCGGCCGTCAGCAGTACGCACACGCATTTCGTCTAAGCTATCTAAGCTACTGCGTTCTGCCGACGAATACCGCAGCATCACCCTGACATCCTCTTTGGCCCTTGGGATGCGTTGTATCTCTTCGCCGTAGAACCCTTGCCGAACCTGCTTGGCAATATCGCCCAGCGTCAAGCCTAACGCTTGCGCCGAAGGCTTGAGTGCCAATTCAACCTCTATGCGCTCGGAATCTAAATTGTCGCGCACATTGATAACACCATCGTAGGCACCAAGCACCGCGACAATATCATCGACCGCCGCCTGCTGGATATCGCGATGATTATCAAGCAAGTTTAAGTTGAGCGCGATATCTGGCCCACCACCATTCATAGACGCGTTTAGGGAATAGCTTTGAGCCTCGGGTAAGGGACCGATTAATTTGCGCAGCGCATCGGCAATCGCATCAGATGATAGCGAACGCTCCTCGGGCGGCGTAAGCCCCACAAACACGGTGGACGAGGTGCCATTGAGGTTTTTATTAACCTCGCGAATAAAAGGCCGCCCCCCGTTGCGCTCGAGCATTTGAGGATCCTGCCGAAGCACCTCGACTTGAGCGCGAACGTATTGACTGGTTTCGATAGTTTGCCTAAAGGCAGTCCCTTCTGGGAAGCCCACATTAACCATCACAAAAGACTGCGGCACGTTAGGCATAAAGCTTCGGTTAATCCAGCCGGCCGAAACCAGTGCAACGGCAATCGCAAAGGTAAAAAAGAAAACAATATAGGTACTGGCTTTGTTATCGAGCACCGATTTTAAGGCCGGCAGGTAACGGTCTCGCGCGAAACTTTCCATGTGCCCCGAGAACCACTGACGAACGCTCGCCAGTCGTCGCAACGGACCATAGCGGCTAGGCTTTTCCGGTTTCATATGCGACAAGTGCGACGGCAAAATCAATAACGACTCGACGAGCGAGAAAACCAAACATAAAAATACCACCCAAAAAATCGAGCGGGTATAAGGTAAGATCTCGGACGGTACATCGATCATCGGGAGAAAAAATACAATAGTGCTCATAACCGCTAAAAAAACCGGCTTCAGCACCGTTTGGGTACCCGAAAACGCCGAGAACGCGCCTTTTTCGCCACGCTGCTGATGCCGATAGATGCTTTCACCGACAATAATTGCATCGTCCACAACAATCCCCAGCACCATCAAAAAGGCAAACATCGACAGCATATTAATCGATACATCCAAGTAGGGAAGCAACCAAATAGCACCGCAAAAAGTGGTCGCAATGCCCGCCACAACCCAAATTGCTAACAACGGCCGCAAAAACAGCATCAAAATAATAAAGACCAAAATCAACCCACTAATGGCATTGTCTTTAAGGAGGTTGAAGCGGCTGTCAAAAATGCTGCGCATTTCAAAGTTAATATTGAGTTCGACGCCGGTTGGCAAGTATTTTTGCATCTCGTCGATATAGGCACGGGCATTGTCGGTCCCTTCAAATAGAAGCGGGTCGTCACTGAGCCGCACTTCCAAATTTAAGCCCGGCTTGCCATTCATGCTAAAGTCGATGTCTTGCTCGGCAAAGCCATCGCGAATATCGGCAATATCGCGCAAATACAGCTCACCACCGTCGCGAGAACTACGCACCACGACTTGGCCAAACTCCGTTGCATCAAACGCTTGCGCACGCGTCTGGATTTGAATATCGCCATCTTTTGACTTAATGGTTCCCGCTGGCACATTTAACGACGATTGCCGGATCGCTTGGGCCACCTCGTCAAAGCTAAGGTTGTATCGGCGCAGCATGGCTTCAGACACTTCGATACTAAGCTCATCGTCCCGCAAGCCGACGATAGCAACCTCAGAAACCCCTTCGAGCAGCGCCATTTCGTCGCGGATTTGGTAAGCAATGTCTTTCAGGACGCGCCGTTCAGCATCGCCATACAGCGCCACATACATCAGTGTGTGGCGACGTAACTGCTGCCGGATAATGGGCCTTTCGGCACTGGTGGGAAAGGTATTAATCGCGTCGACACGCCCTTTAACATCATTTAACAGCTCGCGCACATCGAAACCGTCTATCACGGCAATATTGACAATGCCAAAGCCCTGCCGAGATTCTGAGGTGATTTGAAAAATACCCGGCAAATCAGCAATCGCCTCTTCGATGCGCACAACAATTTGCTGCTCAACCTCGCTAGACGCGGCGCCGGGATAACTCATAGACACCGAGATGCTATTGGAGTCGGACGACGGAAAAACCTCCTTTTCGACCGAACCATAACCCACGATACCGCCGATAAGCATGGCCAACATTAGCAGGTTCGCCGCGATGGGGTTATCGACAAACCAGCGCACTAAGGCATTCATGGTGACACCATTGCGGAGGTCTCGGCCGGTGCTTTAGCGTCGTCGGCCTTCGCTGTTTTGCCGACCAGCGATGGTGCCACCTCGGAGCCAACGGGCGTCAATGTTTGCTTTTCCAGCGCGACCCGAACGCCCGCAGGGATATCGGCTCGGAGCCAGACGGCATCTTCAGTTTTGCGCAGCACTTGAACCTGCCGCTGTGAAATTTTATTAGCCTCATCGAGGACATAGACTTTATCGCGCTCGAACAGCGCATTGCGCGGCAGCTCTAACACTTGCTCTAGCGCTTTACCTTCGATAGTGACGTCGACAAATAAGCCCGGTAACAAGGGCGCGCCGCCCGCAAAGGGGCTATCAACCTCAATAACAGCATTAAACATGCGCGTGTCAGGGTCGACAAACGCGCCCGTTCGGGTTAACCGCCCCTGCCAATGTTCTAAACGCCCCGCCACCACACCCGATACATCAACCCGCGGCGCATTGGCCTTGGCGCCCGCGGGCAATGGCAGCAACGGCAAATCCACCAACGCGGCTTGGGGCTCAGTTAAGGGCACGCGGACTTCTATAACGCTCGAGTCGTATACCGTTGCAAGCCGAGTTCCCGCCGCCACGTATTGGCCGAGGTCAACTAATGTTTGCTTTATGCGCCCTGCGGCGTATGGCGCCACGATGTCGGTGCGCGCAAGATCGAGTTGCGCTTTTTTTAGCTCAGCCTCGGCGTGCGCTACGGCGGCTTCGCGCGCCGCCAGTTGGGGCTTGCGAATAAATAAATCGTTGGCATTTTGATTGCCAAGGTCGCGCCACTCACGCTGTGCCTGTCGGCTCATGCCCTGCTCTTCCGCCAGCAGGCGACGGGCGTCGGCCAGGCGTGATTGCGCACTCAGTGCAGCGACTTCGTAATCACTTTTATCGAGTTGCAACAGGCGCTGGCCGTCAACAAAAAAGCCGCCGTCAACAAAGCTATCGTTAACGCCAACCACTAGACCACTCACTTGCGCGATGATGTCGATTTCTCTGCGCGGCACTACCGTACCCTGCGCAGCGACCGCTAGGCGCGCGCTTTTGGGTGTCGCCTCGATCACGGACACACTAACGAGTGCATCACTTTCCGAGATGGGCCTCGGCTCGGGTTTGGGTTTGGCAAAAACGACAATCGACAGCGCTGCGCAACCTGCCAAAAAGAATCCAACGGGCAGCATTCGTTTCCCGAAACTCACAGAGCATCTCCTTAATATTTTATTGTCGGCAACCCGCTCGCAATTAGCCCAAAGCGCGCTACCCGATATTTCGCTTGGTCAAAACCAAAATAAAAACCAAAGCCACAATTATTTAGTGCGACATAAGTGCATAAAGACTATCACAAGTTCCCTAAAGTACTTCGTTTTAACCCATTAGCCACAAAAAAAGGCCGCACCAACAACACGGGTTGGCGCAGCCTTGAGTCAACGGGTAAGGTTTTTTATAGAAGAATAGAGCTTTCGGTTTAGGCCGTGCGCTGCAGGCTCTTGCTACCAGAAGCCCCCACAGTCGCGCGCTGAGTCATGGCGCTAACCGCTTTAAGGGCAGAGAGTAAATCTCGGGCCCGCAAGGGTTTTGACAAACAGAACACATCACCCTGCGGCGGCTTGTGGCTGTATCGAATAATGGGGAAACGCTCGCCATAACGTCGCACAAAGCTGGCACCCTCTTTGGAATCACAGTCTACGAAAAAGACTTCGGCATCATCAATAGTGCTCATTTGCCAGCGCCCTTGGGTACGTATCGCAACGATCGAAACCATACTGGTCAGCAGTGTAACCTCCTCTTTGGGCAAGCCGACCGGCGCTATTTTTTGACCATTAACGGCACTCTTATCGGGAGATCCCCCGCGACTAGACTTAGGCTTTGCAAATAATCCAGCGGCATGACTCAAAATTGTCGTTTTGTTAAACATCGGGTAAGTCTCGATAAATATTTATAGGGGTTAATAGCTTCGGGGCCGTTTAGGGCCACCGCCTTGTACAAATATTGGCCATTATTGACAAAAAATACCACCCCGCAAAAAAGACGAATTAGGTGCCATACCTCGCC
>DATBNJ010000090.1:0-25959 GCA_036554385.1 Marinagarivorans sp.
AAATAGCGCGCCTCCGGTGGGTACGCCAAAAAAGTAGCACAAAATTGCCGCCACTAGACAAAGGGCTGTAAGGGTAAACCTTTTTATCGCCTGCATAATTTTCTCCGTGATTATTTAACCTAAATAAACTTTAGCTGCATGCTGAATGTGGAGCCCGTTTTAAGCCGGCTAAGCCTCATCAGAAATTTTTCTCCAGATAGCACTGTAACCACTATCCTCCATCAATACATCCATTTCATAAGAAGTATCCGGAGCCATCGAGGTATTGTCTGTGCCCCCAAGACTGAATTTTCTTCTTCTCTATCTTTCGCTATTTCATCTAACATCCTCCAAATAAAATAGCTTAGATGTTCAGCGTCTTCTTTAGCTTTAACGCCATAATCCAATATTGACCATAGGGCGCTTCTAAAAATAGTAATTTTTTTGTGAGAGCAAGGAAGTACCGCCCGGAGAACCGCAGTTTACGTGGTGTAAATCACTCAGCGCATCCATGCGCTTCACCCTACGGGCAGTAAACTGTGCAAATTGATCCTTCAATTAGTGAGGATTTGTTGAAGCCCTCCTTGGCTTCAATCCAACGGATTGCCCTGCGGCAACCCAAAAAGCTCCTGGCGTTTTGGTCGAGGACGGAACTTATGCACAGGACGTGCGGTAATCCGGATTTGCAGGAGCAAAAGCCGGTGACGCCGCTATCGCGGGGAAAGTGCATTTTTAGAGGTGCCCAAGCGATTAATCGGCGTTATCGGTCGTACCGCGTTGGCTAATTGTGGTGAGCAGCAGCACAAAAAAACACAGTACTAGATTGAAAAGCGGAATTTGCAAGGCCTGCGGCATAGAATAAATAATCAAAACCGCCGGTAGCCAAATTAACCAGTTGCTGACCAGCGTGGTGGGAATTTGCAGTAAAAAGAAGCGCCGGTTGAGCTGGCTTCGTGTGCGAGCCCAATTAAAGCCGCACTCCTTCCACAGGTAGCCGATAGCCATTGTTGGCGCGGCCCAGAAAGTCCCGTAAATAAACTGATCGACGGCCGTTTTTTTAATGAGTGTTGGCCAATCGGAGCCGGTGCCGAACCAATAGGCTTGAACGCTGTACAGCAGGTCTACCTCGACGCCTTTGTAGGCCCAAAATAACACGTAGAAAAGTGCCAGCGGGCGCAGCGAATGGCGCACGCGGCCGGTAAACCACAGGTAACAAAATGGAATTAAACCACCAAAAATGGCGGTGGAAAGCAGCGAATACAGCCAGCCGTAGCGGAGTTTTTGCTCGGCAAAAATGTTAAAAACAGCGGTTGCCGCAGGCCACTTAAAGTAAGCCAGCGCTAGCGCTAGGGCAAAAGCTTGCAAGCAAACGCCGGGGATTAGGTTTTGCTTGAGGGCTTGTCGAATATTAAAAAGCAGTGCAGTCATGCAATGGTGTCTTGGTCAGCTAAGGCTCGCTCGCAACGGCAGGTTCGGTGCAGGGCATAGTTAGCACTCGACCGCGGCCTGCTGTGGCCAAGGTCAAATACCCGAGCGGCGATTATAAGGCATCCAGCGCTATTCAAATACTCGCCCGCTAACCGTTAAGGTCGTGGCGAGAGTGATGGCCAGCGCTCGCGGCCACTTTTTGTTATACCGGCAGCCTCCAGTCACCATAGAGCGCGTATACTTTACCCGCAACACCTTATGGCCTATATTTTTGCACGTCGGTGGCACTCTCGGTGCCTTATCAGCCTCGTCGACACCTCAGGTCCACTATCACAGGGAGAGCGGTATGCCTCGTTTATCGTTTTGCAGGTTACACTTCATCGATCACTACATTGTTGAGATCATCATCGACGATGGGGTAGAGATCGATGGCGAGATGGTGGATGAGTTCTTTGCGGCCATTGCCGGCCAGATGAATGATGAGATCTCCATTTTGCTCAATAAAGAGACCAAGTATTCGTACAAATTTGATGCGCTGATAAAACTGAGCGAGTCCACCAAAATTCGCAATATGGGCGTCGTCACCTATGATGCGCTGTCTAAAAGTACGGTTTTGTATATGATGGACCGCTTCAATAAAAGCAATAAAAACGTCAAAATTTTTGATAGCCGCGATCATGCGCTGTCTTGGCTTAAGACGATAACGCCTTAAACCAAGCGATGTTAAGCGCGGGCTGTAACGCTCGCCCTCTAACCCTCAGTCGCAAGGTTGCCGAGAATCAGCGTTGGGCGATCGATTAATCCTGCGGCGCCGGTCCACTGCTTTCACGCACAATTAACTGCGTTGGCAATATTTTGCTTGCCACCGTAAGCTCGTGGTCTTCGATCATCGCCAACAGCATATCGACTGCGCGCTTGCCGACTTCGTCGGCTGGCTGTGAAATGGTGGTGATTGAAGGGTGCCAAAACTCGGAGTAAGCGATGTTATCAAAGCCGACGACCGATACCTGCTCGGGCACTTTAATGCCCTGTGCTTGCAGTGCTTGGATCGCGCCCATGGCCATTTGGTCGCTCATGCAAAAAAGCGCCGTCGGCGGGTTGGCAAGGCGCATAATTTGCTGTGCGGTATCTTGGCCAGAGCCTAGCGTGAAGTCGCCTTCGATAATGTATTGGTCTTGGACGGCGATGCCAGCCTCCGCAAGGGCCTCTTTATAACCGGTTAAGCGCTCGATAGCGTGCGGGTTTTCGCGCAGACCGGTGAGGCAGCCAATGCGGGTGTGGCCCAGCGAGGCTAAATAGCTGACCAGCTTCTTGGCGGCTTGAGCATTGTCGATTGTGACGCTGCAATCGGGCACGTTAGAGCAGCCGCAGGCGTACACGATGGGCACCGGGCTACCCTCTATTTGAACCGCTTTGGGGCGCAGCTGTATCAGGCCATCCGCCAAGCGCGTTTCTACCCGCTTTACATACTCTTGCTCGCGGTCGTGCAAATCGCGGGTGTCGCCGAGTAACACGGCATAACCGCGTTGTTGAGCGCGGTCTTCTATCGCTTTAATCACTTGTGAGAAAAAGGGGTTAGTAATGTCGGGCACCATCACCACAATGCAGTAGGAGCGCGAGGAGCGAAAGTTGCGCGCCAGAAGGTTAGGCCGGTAGCCGGATTGGGCGACCGCTTGATGCACTTTTTTAAGGGTTTTTTCGGACACCTTTTCGGGCATCGCGATTGCGCGCGATACGGTGGCGACAGAAACGCCGGCGAGCTGGGCAACATCTTTAATACTGGCCATAATTTGCCAAAACTTATCGTTAAAACTGCGAGGAATCGAGGCACGAATGTACCCCAAACCACGGGCAAAGCCTAGTGCGTTGCAAAGTTCGCAATTACTAACCAGAACTCCCGTTTTTTTTAACCTAAAGCGGCCAGGTTTTGTGACTCAGTTGGAAACCCCAGGTTAGTGTAACCGGTTGCATCTGGCGCTAACATGGCGATTTACCGTCAATTCGAGTTAATCCATGGCAAAGTTCATCGTAACTTTTTGACCGCTGTCGTTAAACGCCGGTAAATCCGCGTTAAAAAACCGAAAAGATACCCCTGGGTATTTTTTTAAGTGTTGTTTTTGCCGTCAAATGTAAACGTTTGCACTGTGTGTTTGTGGTGCGCAGGTTGCGGCACATCGTCAAACCCTCACCCAAAATGATAACGAAGAGGGTTTACATATGCTCGGGCAATTCATTTTAGTTAGCGCCGCCACGGCCGTAGCCGCCTGTATGGGAGGCCTCTCTGGCGAGAGCTCTTCTGTCAGGCGCACTGGTGCAACTAGCCGTTAATGCTTACGGCCGCCCGTATCGATGCAAAAAGCTGCGCGCTTAACTTGGCGTTACACAACAAAACCGGCATTGCCTTAGACGCACAGGCGTATTGTAGCCAATAGCTCGGCACGCCTTACGCAGAAAAACACCCGCTGGATAGACGTTTTGAGGGTAAACAATTGTATTTAGTGCGGGGGTTGCGAGCGAGGGTGATTGCCTTTTTCGGAGAATAGGCTCACCGCACGCCCCGCGCAAAGCGAGGCCAATGCAAGGCCGGTGACGATAAAGAGCTTATGGGTGAATAACATTTGCCCGGAAGCACAGCGGAACGCCTTGTGATAGTGATCGGTGTTGCCAAGGCCGCACGCCAAGGCCGGAGCGGCAAAAAAACTCAAACCGTAAAGGACCAGTGCCAGACAAGCTAATTGCAACGGGCTGTTCCAAAATGCTTTGTTAAATTCCGCACGTATCATTACCATCACAAAAGGTACCTCGATAAAACGCCAGCAAACCCTTACGCCAACGATGTCGGCTACGGTCATCTATTAACAATAGACCAGTTTAGGGTGAGGCAAGCGACTTTAGGGCACCTCTAAAAATGCACTTTTTACGCGATAGCGGCGTCAGTTCCGTCCTCGAATCCTCATTTACAGCACGTAAACTGCGGTTCTCCGGGCGGTACTTCCTTGCTCTCACAAAAAAATTACTATTTTTAGAAGCGCCCTTTAGTCGCAAGGGAAAGTAGCGAGGGAAAGTGGCACGGCAAAGCGGCAAGGGAAACGTCGCCAATGCCGGTCTGCCGGTGCAACACAGCGTTTTAGAGCGCCGCAATATTAGCCCAATATTTCGCTTGCACTTACCTCGCTTTAGGCATTAAATCGCGCATTTTAGCGAGCATAAAATACTATGAGTGGCGTGTCGCCTTGTTTGACCTGTGGTGCGTGTTGTAGTTTTTTTCGGGTATCGTTTTACTGGGGAGAATGCCAAAGTGCAGGGGGTGTAGTGCCCGACGAAATTACCACCCAAGTGGCGCCGCAGCGGGCTTGTATGCAGGGTACCCAGGGCAAGCCGGCGCGCTGTACGGCGCTATTGGGCACGGTCGGTTCTGAGGTGCGCTGTACCATTTATCAAAATCGCCCCAGCCCCTGCCACGAATTTACGGTTCATGGCGAAAACGGCGTCGCCAACGAAGACTGTAATCGCGCCCGCGCCGCTCATGGTATCGAGCCGATTCATTGGCAGCCGATGATCGATCAACCGCTGCCGCCCGAAGTCGAGTTTCCCGACGCGGGCTAGTGCGGTGTATTAAACAAATAGCACACATATATGGGGCGCCTATTTGAGTTCAAGCCGGTGATATAAACTCAGATTTCCGGCACCCCACCCTTCGGTAAGTACCTCAGCAGCCGGTAGCGGCGTTGCGCCCCTTGGTCATAGAACCACTATTACCCGCGGGTCGCGCCTTGCTACAGGCCACCGAGGAGCTTTCTATTCGCACTAGTTATTTGATACACCACACTAGTCCCATCCAAAACGCCATTCGTGGCGTTTCGCAAAAAATGCGATTTTTTTTTGTTCGCGTGAGCGCGGCGAGACCTAGAGCTGACACGGCGCCGACCCAGCCATCGCGCACTCATTCTTTGGTAACGTTGACATATGAAAATTCATATATATGATATTCCGTATATATTTTATGCCATCAACGCCTATGATCACCCCTTTAGCTTTTTACAAATGTTTAGCCGAGCAAACGCGCTTAAAGTCGTTGCTGTTAATTACCCTCGAGCGCGAGCTGTGCGTGTGCGACTTGGTGCGGGCGCTGGATATGAGCCAGCCCAAAATATCGCGCCATTTGGCCGAGTTGCGCAAGTGCGGCATTGTACTCGATGAAAAGCGCGGCACCTGGGTTTACTACCGCTTGCACCCGGAATTACCCGAATGGGCTGAACAGGTCTTACAGCTTACCGCCGTGGCTGAACGCGCATTTATTACCGACGAAATTAAAAAACTCCACAGTTGCGCGAATCATTGCGCCTAATGCTATTTTAACGAGAGGTATCGCCATGAAAATTCTCTATATTTGTACCCATAATCGCTGTCGCAGTATTTTGTCGGAGGCGATTACTAATCACGTCGCTAATGGCAAAATCACCGCAAAAAGTGCCGGCAGCCAACCGGCGGGCCAGGTGCATCCTTTATCGCTGCGGTATCTCGAAGAGGCCGGTATTTCGACAGACGGCTTACAGAGCCAATCGTGGGATGAGTTTGAAGCCTTTGCACCGGATGTTGTGGTTACCGTGTGCGATTCCGCCGCCGGAGAATCCTGCCCCGTATGGTTTGGCAATAGCGTTAAGGTGCATTGGGGGTTGAGTGATCCGTCCAAACTTCAAGGCAGCGAAGACGAATTGGCCGATGCCTTTAGGGCGACGATTGCTGAAATTACGACACGCGTCGAGCAGCTGCTGGCTTTGGATGTGGATGTTACAGATAAAGCGGCGTTAAAAGCGAAATTGGCAGAACTCGGAGCGCACTAATGGCCGCAATAGACAGCTCGCTCCCCAATTTAGCTGACGACCAGCAGCCATCGATCGACGTTGATCGTTTTGCCAAAACGTTTAGCACACATCGCCCGCGCATTTTATTGCTGTATGGGTCCTTGCGCCCCCAATCCTATAGCCGGTTAGTTGTAGAAGAGTCCGCGCGCTTGTTACAGCGGATGGGTGCCGAGACAAAAATATTTAACCCCAGTGGCTTGCCATTACCCGATGGCGAGGATGCCTCGCACCCTAAAGTCGCCGAATTGCGTGAGTTAATGTTGTGGTCCGAAGGGCAAGTGTGGTGCTCGCCGGAACGCCACGGCGCTATGACGGGCATTATGAAAGCGCAAATCGATTGGGTGCCCTTGTCCTTGGGGGGCGTAAGGCCCACGCAAGGTAAAACGTTAGCCGTGATGCAAGTATGTGGCGGCTCTCAATCGTTTAATGCCGTTAATCAGATGCGGGTGTTGGGCCGTTGGATGCGTATGTTGACGATTCCGAACCAATCTTCGGTGGCGAAAGCCTTTGCGGAGTTTGACGACAATGGCCGCATGAAACCCTCGCCCTATTACAACCGCATTGTCGATGTACTAGAAGAGCTGATGAAATTTACGCTACTAACGCGCGATAACGCCGACTATTTAGTGGACCGCTACTCAGAGCGTGTTGAAACGGCCGAGCAAGTGAGTCAGCGCGTTAACCAACGTTCCATTTAAAATGTACAGGTTAAGGGGGGAATATGGGGTTTTTTGAACGGTATTTATCGGTATGGGTTGGCTTGTGTATTGCGGCGGGCGTGCTGTTTGGCGCCCTAGTGCCCAGTGTATTTAATAGCATTGCCGCGCTCGAATACGCCAATGTGAATTTAGTGATAGCGGTGCTCATTTGGTTAATGATTTACCCGATGATGGTACAGGTCGATTTCTCATCAATTAAAGACGTGGGTAAAAAACCAAAGGGCCTTGCGTTAACCTTAGTGATTAATTGGCTGGTTAAGCCCTTTACGATGGCGGCCTTGGGCTGGCTGTTTTTTAAAGTGTTTTTTGCCGGCTGGGTTGATCCACAATCGGCCAATGAGTATATCGCTGGCATGATTTTATTGGGCGTTGCGCCCTGTACCGCCATGGTATTTGTGTGGAGCCATTTAACCAAAGGCGATGCCAACTACACCCTAGTGCAAGTATCTATTAACGATGTCATTATGATATTTGCGTTTGCCCCGATTACCGCATTCTTATTGGGGGTTAACGATATTACTGTGCCGTGGGAAACCCTATTGGTTTCGGTGGTGTTGTATGTGCTATTGCCATTATTGGCGGGTGCGTTTACCCGTGCAAAAATTAATAAAACGCACGATGACGCAGCCATTGATCGTTTTGTCGGGCGCTTAAAGCCATGGTCGATTATTGGTTTGTTGGCAACGGTGACGTTGTTGTTTGGGTTTCAAGCGCAAACCATTTTAGATAAACCGCACATTATTGTATTAATTGCTATTCCGTTGTTAATACAAACCTACGGCATTTTTGCAATCGCCTATCTTTTTGCCAAGCAACTCAAGTTACCCTACAACATCGCTGCGCCAGCCTGCATGATTGGCACATCCAACTTTTTTGAGTTGGCCGTTGCGGTGGCGATATCGTTGTTCGGTTTACATTCGGGCGCAGCCCTAGCCACGGTGGTGGGTGTTTTGGTGGAAGTGCCGGTGATGTTATCGCTAGTGTATTTTGCCAACAAAACGCAGCACTGGTTTGCTAAAGAGTAGACTCACTAGCTTAAGGGCATCTCAGTAAGCGCTACGGGATTGATCTAAGATTGTCGTGCCCTGAGTTGCTCACGAACGAACAAATAAACTGCGGTGCATTGTCACAAAATGCTCTCTTACAGGCCAAGTCGCTAGTCGGGCTTGGCTAGCCCACCGCCGTACCGCTCGCGGCTGCTAAAAAACCTCCCGCTAACCGGTTTAACGATTCTGTGCGCTAAAATGTGCGGCGTAAATGCGTGAAACCTGCGTGCCTATGGTTATCGACGCGAAATCTGATAAACGCAATTTAAAATTGTAGTGAATGAATACTCTGTAGTGTGCTAGCGTGGCTGTCCAGTGGTACTTCTTACTTGTTTTGTCCTACATTTCGTTAACTTATTAAAGTAGCCATTATGAAAACATTCAAATGCAACTGCCCCGGTGAGCCCTCGCTCTTTTTCGAAAGCAATGGTTGCACGGCCTGCGGCCGAGTGGTGGGCTTAACCGATGATTTTGATGCCGTGCACCCCTTTGATACCGAGGCCAATAGCGGGCTTTTTACTTTGGCTAGTGGCGATGGCAGGCGCTATAAAAAATGTAAAAACTTTGCCGAGCACCAAGCCTGTAATGGCATGGTGGAGGTAAACCCTGAAAATCCGCAGGCGCAAACTACGGAGTTCTGTTTTGCGTGCCGATTTAACGAAACCATCCCAAACCTTAGCGTTGAGGAGCACATCCCCCTTTGGCAAAAAATGGAAGCGGCTAAGCGGCGCGCCCTGTTTACCTTAAAAGCGTTACCGGTACCGCTGAATAACCTTCAAGAAGATCCGGATACGGGCTTAAGTTTTGAGTTTATTGTGGACCGCGACGCCAAGGATCACTTTCTTAGCAAGCTGCCCCATCACCCAGACGTGATGACCGGCCACAACTTTGGCAATATAACAATTAATTTAGCCGAGGCAGACGATGTTGCCCGCTCTGCCACTAAGGCGGCCATGGGCGAACAATACCGTACATTACTCGGGCATTTTCGCCACGAGCTGGGCCACTACTATTTTGATCAGATAATCGCGCCGGACCCTAATAAACACACGTTATGTAAAACGGTTTTTGGCGATGACGAGTGCGACTACCAGCAAGCGCTGGATAACCATTACCAAAATGGTGGGCCGCCG
This sequence comes from Marinagarivorans sp., assembly GCA_036554385.1. Taxonomy (GTDB): domain Bacteria; phylum Pseudomonadota; class Gammaproteobacteria; order Pseudomonadales; family Cellvibrionaceae; genus Marinagarivorans. The sequence goes on from DATBNJ010000090.1 coordinate 9,171, forward strand.
GCCGATTGGCCGCAAAACTTTATTAGCGAATACGCGACTATGCATCCATGGGAAGATTGGGCCGAAACTTGGGCGCACTATATGCACATTATCGACACCCTAGAAACAGTGCAGAGCAATGGCGTTGAGCTCTCGCGCAGTCGTATGACTCACAGCGATGAGCGGATTGATGATTTGAACTTGCCGCAGCAGCACGACAGCAGTGACTTTACCGGCTCATTCGCTGAGGTGCTCGATACTTGGATGCGTTTTTCGGTGATTTTAAACTCGATTAATCGCAGCATGGGCTTGCAAGATGCTTACCCTTTTGTGTTGACGCCGCCAGTGCGCAATAAACTCACCTTTATTCATCACGCTATCCACGACAAGTTGGCGCTTTTGCCACAGCCCGTATAATATCAGCGGGCGGGCCTGTTCTGTTCGTTGTAGGCGATCGCCTACTTCAGGTCGCTTACTTCAGTGCCGCATCCACGATGGCTTGCGCCTCGGTCAAAATAGTCATTAGGTGGTCTTGGCCTTTAAAGCTTTCGCCATAAATTTTGTAGATATCTTCGGTACCTGACGGGCGTGCGGCAAACCAGCCGTTATCAGTTACCACTTTTAAGCCGCCAATGGGTGCATTGTTGCCCGGTGCTTTGGTTAACACCGCAGTGATTTTTTCGCCTGCCAGTTGAGTCGATGTCACTTGCTCGGGCGATAGTTTGGCGAGCTTCGCTTTTTGCTCGCTATTGGCCACCGCTTGGAGTCGGTCTGCGCACGGCTCGCCGTATTTTTTGATTAAGTCGCGGTAATTTTCGCTGGGGTCGCGGCCTGTTTTGGCCGTGATTTCTGCCGATAATAAGGCGGCCGCCAAACCGTCTTTATCGGTGGTCCATACGGTGCCATCGCGGCGCAAAAACGAGGCGCCAGCGCTTTCTTCTCCGCCGAATCCTAGCGAGCCGTCAACTAAACCTTCAGCAAAATATTTAAAGCCCACCGGCACTTCGACCACTTTGCGGCCAATGCCTGCGCTGACCCGGTCAATCAATTGGGTGCTCACTAAGGTTTTGCCAACGGCTGCGTTAGCGCTCCACTGCGGCCTATTTTGAAATAGGTAATCAACCAGCACAGAAAGGTAATGGTTGGGCGGCATTAAACCGCCGCTGGCAGTCACAATACCGTGGCGGTCGTGGTCGGTATCGCAGGCAAAGGCCACGTCGTAGCTATCTTTTAAGCCGATTAAACTTTGCATTGCATAGGGTGAAGAGGGGTCCATGCGAATTTTTCCGTCCCAATCGACGGACATAAAACTGAAGGTGGCATCGACCGACGAGTTGACGACGGTCAGATCCAGATTGTACTGCGAGGCAATTGCGCCCCAGTAATTTACCCCCGCGCCACCGAGTGGGTCCACACCCATGCGCACGCCCGCGCTGCGAATTGCGTCCATGTCGATTACGCTACCGATTTCGTCCACATAGTGGCGTAAAAAGTCATAGGGATGCGTTGAGTCTGCGCGCATGGCTTTTTCGAAGGCGATGCGTTTGACGCCTTTAAGGCCATCGGCCAGAAGGGCGTTGGCTTGTTGTTCGATCCAGCCGGTAATATGCGATTCGGCGGGGCCGCCGTTGGCGGGGTTGTACTTAAAACCACCGCCATCCGGCGGGTTGTGGGAGGGGGTGATTACAATGCCATCGGCAAGGCCTGCGCTGCGGCCACGGTTGTAGGTTAAAATTGCTTGCGAGATTGCTGGCGTTGGCACGAATTCGCCACCGGCGGAGACCATAACCTCGACCTCGTTAGCGGCGAGCACTTCCATCGCGCTTGCAAAGGCGGGCTCCGATAACGCATGGGTATCGATACCAATAAACAGCGGGCCGGTAATACCGTGGGCTTTGCGATACCCGCAAATTGCCTGAGTAATGGCGAGCACATGATGTTCATTAAATGATTTTTGGTAGGACGAACCACGATGCCCCGAGGTGCCAAAGGTGACTCGCTGCCCAGCCTCATTCGGGTCTGGCATCTCGCTGTAATACGCGGTGACGAGTTTAGCCACGTTGATAAGGATTTCCGATGGGGCGGTATTACCGGCTAGGGGGCTGATCATCGTCAAGTGGCTCTCCTCAAGTATCAGATCTGTTGCTGCAGTTTTCACAGCATTTTATTGCCTTTTACGGCGCTATTATGGGCTAGGGCCGTCCGAATCAAAAGGTTTAACACGCCGCGCCGGTCCGATCGCCGGCTCTTAGCCAGGTAATGAGACGTTATGGTGCAATTATTTTGGGGTGTGTAAAAGCCACCCGCCTAATCTATGCCTGCATGGGGTTAGCACTTTAAAAGCGCTAACATTGGGAATAACTGAGGGTGCAGTGAATGACGAGCATGCAAAACTCGGCACAAGTCGTGTGGGATTACCTTGCTATTGAGCAACCGCTCGAGCGAGCTGATGGACTATTGGTGCTCGGCAATAACGATACTCGCACCGCCGACTATGCCGCGGCCCTTATGCAGCAAGGTTGGGCAAAGTGGCTATGTTTTAGCGGCGGCTATGGTCGCTTAAGTCGAACGACCTTCACTCGGCCAGAGGCCGAAACATTCGCCGACATTGCGCTTGCTGCAGGCGTACCCGAGCAGCACATGCTTGTCGAGCCGCAGGCTGCGAACACCGGCGAGAATATTCGATTCGCACGAGCGCTGTTCGATAAGCGCGGCATCGCTCTGGATACCCTGCTCATCACCACCAAACCTTACCTGCAGCGCAGAGCCCTAGCTACCTGCCTGCAACAATGGCCCGCCGTCAGCTGTCGCGCAGCGCCGGTGCCTTTGTTGTTTTACCGCTACGCGAATTGCGATATTTCCGAGGCCGCAGTGCTCGACGGCTTAATTGGTGAAATGCAGCGAATTTTAGAATACCCTGCTAAGGGCTTTATGGTTGAGCAAGCCGTACCGGACACGGTGATGGCGGCGTACCGCGAGTTGTGCGGCGCCTGTAAAGTAAAGGCCTAAGCCACCTAGCCTTAGACGATTGGCGTGGGCGAGAATGCTGCGCGGGCTGTATTTTCGCGATCCAACTAATAGGCCCTCACATCAACCGGTTATTGATTGGCAAGAGGACAAAGTGAAACAGCACGTTAAAACCGCCGTTAAGTATTGTTTGTGGATAATTGGGATAGCTTTTTGGCTGGCTTTTGTCATTCTTAATTGGCATTACCCAGCGCTAGTGCTCCCCGGTGGTGAGCGGTTGCATCCGAGCACTATTTTTGAAACTTGGCTTATTCGTTCGACGTATATTGTCGTCGTTATTGCGGCGGTCTATCGCGAATGGGCGGAGGCACAAAAAGGTGACTTTCCGCCTTACAATCCCTTTGTGATGATAGTCTTGCTGGTTGGGTACTTTAGTTGGGTGTATGGGTTTTTGATGGTTTAAGCCGGCTTTAAAACTGAAAAACAGAATACTTAGTTCGGCTGCGAGAAAAGTTACCGACTTCAGTCAGAAAAACGCGAAATGACTAACCACTAAACACCTAAAGCAGTGTTTTTATTCCCTTGTTTAAAAGCAACTATTTAGCTAAATAGTTAGCTGAATAGTTAGCTGAATAGTTGCAAAAATTGTAATTAGGCCCCCCAGCGAAGAGGGGCCCCAAAAGGCGAAGCTACCTTAAAATGCCCGCCAATGGTCCCGAGTTTGGCCTATTACCCATACCATTATCCATAATGCCAAAGGCGTGTTTAATACTGGTTAACAGCTTGGCATGGTCTTGCTGATTACCGCGGCCAAAATCTATGTACTGCCCAGTATCCACGCCCATATTACGACCGCCAATGACTAAGTGCGGAACATTGCTCGGACTATGGCTATGCGCAATGCCCATTTCTGAGCCCCACAAAATAATGGTGTTATCCAACATGGTGCCATCGCCTTCTGGGATGGCTTTAAGGCTATTGGCAAGGCCGGCTAATTTTTCAGACCATTGTTCACACATCCACATCCACTCGCCGTAATACCGGTGATTGGTGCTACTTGCTTGGTGGTGAATATGGTCGTGCCAGCTATCGCGGGTCATGGTGCCGGCTCTAAGGCCGCGGAGACCGGGAAAGTGGTCGCCCGAAAAGCCCACTTGCATAGTCATTACCCGGGTTCGATCACATTGAAAGGCAGCCGATGTCAGGTTCATCAAGTTGGTGAGGCCATTGACCAGTTCCCGTTCATTTCTTGTGTCATTCCTATCGCCGAAGAGTTCGATATCTTCACAGATTCTTACTTGACTAGGGGGCTCAATATTGGCTTTAAGCTCATTCGATAAGGTCAATAATGAGTCAATATGTTGCTCGAGTTTGTTGCGCTCGTCGTAACCTAAGTAGCTTTGAATTTTTGTTAAATCTTCTTTAGCGACATCAAAACATTTGAGTCGTTGATCCAATGAATTGGATTGCGCGCCCGTGACTGTTGTAGGGCTGGCGCCATTAAATATTCGATCATAATTGGTGCGAGCAGACTCCTCTGGGTTGATCCGACGGCGAGGTCCTGTATACGTCATCAAAGTACGCATATCATTGTTTCGTACGTTATATAAGCCTTGAGCCATATACTCAATCGGCGCAGCGTCCGGCTGCCCTCGAAGGCTTCTAGCAATAACCTGATCAAGCGTGATATCACCGTCATCACTACCCGCCGCGCTATAGGCCGTCACCATTCCTCGTTCGTGGTGGTTACCGCGTGAGGTGGAGTGCCGCATATTCTGTAAAAAAATACAATCGGACTTCAATGGCTCGAAAGCGGTATTGGGCCTGCGCAAGTTGTAGTTTCTGCCGGGGTTTGTCGGGAACCATTGCGGTACAAATGAGCCTGCCGCGTTAAAGATTACAAAACGTTTGGGCTGATTATTTTGTGCAAACAAGTTTCTTGATCTTAATAGTGGCGCCAAGAGTAAGCTGCCTGCCGCCGATTTTAATAGTTCTCTTCTTGGAAGTTTATACATAATAATTATCTCTCTTCAGAAGCTCCGCGAACTGGCGCGGAGCTAAGGGAATATGATTAGCGCGCACGAGTTAAGATGCTTTCGTGTGTTAACAGCCCAACAATCACATCACGAAGACTGTCGTTAACTTCTAGATTGCCTGCTATCAATTCGGTCAGGGCTCTAGGCGTTTGGTCTGAATCCATGCCACGGTAAAACTGATAGGCGTGCGATACAAAGCACTCTCTGACTTCTGGTTGATTAGAAAAAGCAGCGCTTAGTTCGTCTATACCGTCAACAGGCATGTCGAAATCCGTTAAATAAATCTCCCCTGAGGCGTCAATATCTCCACCGTTGTCAACTGTGCGGTAACGGCCACAAGCGTCCATATGCTCCAGAGTAAAGCCCAACGGATCCATTAACTGGTGGCATCCGCTACATGCGGCATTAGTAAGGTGCGCTTCAAACACGTCGCGATTGGTTATTACATTCGGGGAGGACCCAACTTCGCCCAACATGGGAACATTAGCTGGAGGTTCCGGAAGCTCCTGACATAAGAGTCGCTTGCGCATAATTACACCGCGCATCACTGGCGACGGCGATGAATATTGTGCGTGCCGAGCAGCAAATATGCCGCTACTCAGTATCCCTTTACGCTGTGGACCTACGCCGGCAGGATCGTTGTTGCTTAGGTAGTACTCGCGCAGAGCGCCAGTAGGCTCGGGTAGCGCAGCAGTAAATAGCCCTTCCAAGCTACTATTAATAGTCGCGTTAGACCTTAAGAACTGGTCCAATTCGCCCTCAATGGCGTCTTTTGCAGCGTCAAAATTACCGCAAGCCACGTCGGAATGCTCAACACCGGCCCACTTGCCTTCGTCCACTAATAACCAAGCGCGAATAAAGCTGTGTAGGCGTTCTGTAACGTCAGGCTGGGTTAGCATTTCGTTAATCACAAGGCGAATCGAGGCGATTGAATTTAGTTCGCCATCTCTCGCGGCTTGCATAAGCTCGTCTGTTGGTGGTTTGCCTGTAAGTGCATAAGAAATAAGGCTGGCAACTTCGTAGCCGGTTAGTTGCGTTGTATCGCCTTCAGCTATGTTTTCGTTGTTGCCTATTTCCGTGCGGTATAGAAAGAAGGGCGAATTGAGTATGCCGATGATCACCTGACGGTATTGGTCAATTCCAGTAACATCTTCTGCCATAACGAGGTAGCGGTCCGCTTCTTCGTTGGTTAAATCTTTACGGAACGCCCGCGAGGCAAAACTGCGCGTAAACTCAGTAATACAGGCCTCTTGCCCTAGGTTACAAGGACTCATTGCACTGAGTTGTGCTTCGCTTAGGCCGCTGGCAATCGCCTCACTTTGCTCGAGGAAATAAAGGGCGGTTGGCTGTGACACAAATAGATGGTCAGAGCTTGTGTAGTAATGTTCATCATCAGAAACATCGGTAAACCCTTCCATCCAGCCATAGTTAGAAGGTAAGCCCAGTAGTTCCGTCAGTGTGGCGCGGTATTCGGTGGCAGTAAGAAGCCATGCGCGCGTTTTGGTTGGCGCGATGGGTTCTGTCGGCACTTCAGGGTTAAACTGCTTTTTCACATAGTAGGCTATGTAAGCCGCACATTCAGCGTCGCACGCTGATGGATCCTGTTTTGGCATGGTTGTTTCAATTATGCTAGCCAGCGCATTGTGGTCACTGCAGAATACACAATCGACGAGACCCTCATGGTGTGCCCCAACGCCATCACCATTAATACCGTGGCAATCTACGCAGGCAAGCGCCTGATCTTCATAGAGTTGCTTACCGATTAAAAATGGGTTTTCAGCCGGAGCCGTAACGCCAAACATTGCACCTTCTACGCGCAGGCTATCAATCTGCGCACCTGTCTCACGGCGCAGCAGTTTTACCGTGTAGGTTTGGCCGGGTTCGGCGTTGTTCCATGCGCCTAGCAATAATTCTTCAAAGCCATTTGTTGTGCGGGCGTTTTCCATAGCCCAGTCAGATAAGCCTTCTATTTTATAGAAGAAGCTATCGGTTAATTCGTCACGTAAATTCAGCGTCGCATATAACTCGATAGTGGTGTCGTTTGCAGTGATCGTGTAATGAGCCTGCCCTGGGGTATTATCGGCTTGCTCATCATTGCGCTCTAGCTGTGAAACAATAAATGTTCTCTCGCCGGCACTAACCACTTCTAAAGGCGCAAACATTTCGTTATTTTCGTAGTCTTCGGCTTCAATTGTTGGGCTAGTGGTAATTTTCGGATCGGAATCAAAGATGAAGCCTGCACCACCACCCGAGGAGGCTGCACCTGCTGAGGAGCTAGCCACTACCACTGGGCTTGACGATGCAGTCACTGGAGTTGACGACACCGCCGGCTCACTTGAAGCGGCTTGGCTTGAGACTGTTGGCAAGCTATTTGTGTTGCCACTCGGGGTAGAACTGACGGCATCGCTTGAACTTGCAACGCCCCCATCACATCCTGACCCCGTTATTGCTATTGCAAATAGCAACGCAAATGTATAGGTTTTTTTCATCATTTTAGTGCCCTTTGTACATTATTAAAGTTGAAGACACACTCAGCGGATAAAAGAAAACGCCCGCTAGAAGTACTGCTTAATGTCATTTTTTTGTGGGTAATATGAGCAGCTGCACAGATGTGAAGCTGCTCATATTTGTTGTGATTTAATTACAGGTGTTGTCTGAGCCACCAGAAACGGAAAGCCCTGGCCAGCTGACGTTGTCGCCACATGGTGATTCCCGCACATCGTTATTCCTGACTTCCAAGTCGGAAATAGTCACATCACTCGTGTTGGGGAAGGCGTCTCGTGCGGCGATGCGAACTTCGCCACCGCCATTAACCGTGCCGCCGTTAATCGTTATGTTGTGGCAGTTTTCGATGAGAATGGCATTGTTTCCGTTGTCCGCTAAGTCAACGTGATTAATGACGGCACCGCCAGAATTTGATACACAGAAAAAGCCGCGGCCACCACCACGAGAGATAACGCGATCTACGTAAATATTGGTCGGCCAACCTCCACCGATACGCCCGTTGGTGTTGGCAAAACGCAGGGTGGCGTAGCCGGTGCCATTGCCGGTATTTTCACCGTCGACTAAACCGACTTCGGCATTGCGAGTGTTGTTTAGCAATAGTCCGGCGTAAGCTATATTGCGCGCGATTACGGTACCAATTTTTAGGCCATCAATATTCCAGGTTTCTACGCCGTGATTGCCGGTATTTTCAACATGAATATAATCCATGGTGACGTCATAACTTGGATCGAGATCGCGCTCAAAGCGAATGCCCATAGCACCGGTGCCGCGGTCAAAAATTATTTCAATATTGCCAAGATGGAGATTGCGCATACCCGCAAAACGAAAGCCAAACCAAGGGCTGCCGGTCATTTTTAAAAACGGAATTGAGACGTTGCGTTTACCAATGGCCGAGACCGCACCGCGACCGCGAGCAAAGCCAACATTCATCGTGCCACAGACCTCGAAAATGATATTGCTGGGTAGGTCGATCCAGTTATCGCCGATATCGCCATCAGCCATAACCGTAACTCGCTCTTGGGAGCTTCTGTTATTGTTAAGGCTATTTATGGCGCGGCTTATGGCCTCATAATAGTTGCCGCCCACGTTACTGCCATTGACTGAATAACGGCCAGGGCCGCCAGTGACGATCGCATCGGGTGTACCCGCCCCGCAGTCGGCAGCATCCGGTGGTTGGTTATTGCTATAAGGGGCAATGTCAATTAATTGCCATTGCTGTGCCGCTTCCGTGGACCTTTCGTATTGAGTAATGCGGGAACCTGCGACCGGCGAGTTCGACTCTGGTGTGAGTGCTTTTTCGGATAGTCGGTTGACTAGGTGAATAAAGCCGTTTTGAAGATCTAAGGCTTGGAACTCTTGGTTTTGCCTACCGTTAGCTGGCCACTGAACAAGGTCGGCGCCATCGTCGGGATTGGCTTCAAATAAATCGAGTGCAAGCTCGGAATGCCTAGCGATTAAGCGGTAGTAATTATCGCCGGTCGATTCAAAGCGGAACTGCTGGTTTTCCGAGTCGCCTCTTGCGGCCTGTACCAAGGCTGCACCTTCACTATCGGCGTTATTTTGAATGGCCATGACCAAATCGTTAGTACGATTTTGCAAGGCGAACCAACGACTTTCGCTGACCGCTATTGGCTCTGGTGGTGGCAGTGGGCACTCGCCAGTGTTGATGCCAATGCCATTAATGGTTATTGAATCAATGTTTGCGAGGCCATCCGCCGAACGACTGGTCAGTGTAATCTGATTACCACCGGCTTCGACGTTTGCGTTTACCGTAGCCACTTGCCAATCATCCCAAGCCGAAGCTTCAAATGTTATAGTTGCGCTATTGCCATCGTTGATATTCAAAGCGGCATCACGCCCGGCATCACCACCATTGGCATAGCGAATCTCAATTTCGACATTTTGATTTGCCATCGCTTCGATGTACCACCGAATTTGTGTGCCCTCTTCATTATCGCCATTGGCATAGCCCGCGCCTTCAAAACCCATGTGTTGGCTTTCAATAACGCCATTCACATAACAGAAACCCGCTTGGTTCTCTTGGATGGTGACTGGGTTTATGTCGGGTGCGCTGGATTGGCTACTCGCTTCCGAGCTACTTGACAGCGGTGTACTGGCGCTGGAAGGTAGTGTGCTGGAGCTAGATTCAGCCAATGATGATTCGCTAGAGGACGAAATGCTGGCTGGTGAACTGCTGTCGAATACGCTTGAGCTGATGACTGTTTGGCTACTAGTTTGCGCGGGCATATCGTTGCCGGTGCAAGCACCCAGCAAAGTGGTTAGGCCGACACCAATTATCGACGCCAACGCTTTTCGGCTTGCGGGCGCTTTATTGTTTTCACCCATGGGGGGGCAGGAGTGGTTGGTCTTAGTCATAAAATCACTGCGACACTTTCGTGCGACAGGCCTTTGGGTAAAGTGTGATCAACTTCGCGCGGGATTTTTTATAGGAATGCGCGAATTGCATCTGATTTTATGAGGGGGCGCTTACAAAGTATTCCAGCGCTAATGTTTGTTATTAAAATTTAGCAATTTTTAAATAGAAATAAGCATTTTTTAAACGATTTTTTTGCCAAAAAAATCTGAAAAAAATGCTAGGAAAAATGCGTCACAAGGGTTATGTGCACTGCGTCACAGTTGTTTTTGGGGGCTCTTTTTTAGCCTTGCGATACGGCACTGCTCATGCCTACCCTTCACCCCTTGAATGCGAATGCTGGTCTGCTTAGTGGGTAACCTGCGGTGGTGTTCGTTGCAAAAGAAAAAGGGTACGCGCTAATTGGCTGTCAGATGTCTGGGCAAAGCAGCGCTAATAACCTTCTTGGCTGTGCGCGAGTAAGTCCTGAGTCCTATAGCTCTGCGCCGGTCTCGATAATAGCGCCAGTATTCTTCTAATAAACGGCGCCGATAATGTATCGGTTTGTCGAAAAGACTAGGCGTGCCGAAGCGGGCCGCACACACGTGGTGCAGCTGGGCGCTTAGAGGTTAAAAAATGGGCGGGAAGTGCTATGTTAGGTTAACAAAAGCCGGCAAGAGTCAGTGCGCTTTCATTTTGTCATCGCGCATTCGCTTTTGAAACACTTTGGGAGAAAAGCCGTATTCTTTTTTGAACAGCGTATTAAAGTACGAGGCGCTGTTGTAACCAACAGAATAGGCAATCTCCGCAATATTGCCTTCATCTTCTTCGAGTATTAATCGAGACGCCTCTGTCAGTCGAATCCTGTTGAGGTAAGCGACAAAGGTTTGCCCGACTTCGCTCTTGAGGGCGGCATTAATCTTGGCGCGGGTCGTTTCGAGCCTTGCAGCGATTAGGTCAAGATTAAGATTAGGGTTGGCATACTCTGTGGCAATAAACTGCATTATCTTTCGATCGATGTTTTCGGGCTCTGGTTGGCTCGGTAACTTTTGGTAGGCGAGTAGTGGCCTTTCTTGAATGGCCTTCTCTGATAACCTGGTAACCAAAATACTGGTTTTACCATTGAGAAACCACCAGATAAAAATCCCCCAGGTTACAGCACTCAACAATATGCCGGTATATATCGTCGACCAGTTTCGTCCGGTGAACGAGGCTGAATCGATTTTTACCCCGCTTCTGACATTTACGGGGCTATGGGGGGAGTTGTGCAGCGCAAAGCTAAGTATTTTTGTGCGATCGTAGTTGCGTTTTGCGAAGTCAACATTGTATTTCAATAGCCACCACTCGGGGGTGGAAAGGCGTGTTAAGTCAATGTCGACTCTTCGAGCGCTAGGTGCACATGAAAAAAACGTTTCGGATTTTCGGTAGGAGTCAAAATCGCTATTGTTCGTAACTTCGTCGTCAAAAGTGTAAAGCGTAAAGTTTAATGTGTTAGCGGGTGTGCAACTAATGTTGAGTGATAGCGTTCGGTAGTTGGAAAGGTCGATTACGCTATTTGGCTGGGTAAATTCACCAAAAACTACAGTGTAAGAAAAGTAGGGGAATTTTACTGCTGGGCGAACAACGTAGTCAAAGTGAAAGCTAGAGGCTTTGTCCCTTGATGTGATTGTTGATATACCGCCTTGCTGTTGGTCACTATTGGGGAAAGCCTCCCAAGATAGCTTGCTTTGCTCCCGGGGGAGAAGCTCTAAGCTCAATTCCGAGAGCTTCGTGGCGGCGACCATAATGCACGCCGTCATCATACAGACGACGATAAATAATGTAGCTGCATAGCCATAAAACTGGCGTAGGGTCAGGCATTTTGGGCCATCAGCTGTCTCGTTCGTCATTTTGCTTACCTAGGGGTCACTGCAGGTGACTTCTTATTTAATCGGATCAATAGCTTGCGCTCACTGGTAAAGCGAAGCGCCTGGGTGACTTTAGCAATTGTAGATCGATTTTTGTTAACTCGCTTTGTTGAGAGTCCAGCCTCCAAATTGTGATAGTGTTTATCCTGAAATGCGATCTAGGCGAGTATTTGCTGACCCGCAATAGTTGATCTTGGCGGTATAAATCTGTAGCGCTTTTCTTCTGCCAACAACTGTCGCTTTCGGCGGCTAATTTGTAAGCCTTACCTAGCAACCAAGCCCATCAGGACTAACGGTATGTAGCCCGTATTGTGCACAAGAGGCCATCGAAAATACAAATATATGGTAAAAAAATGTCGGCTTGGTGTTAATTTTGTATCTGTTGTGTGCTTCTGTTCTCATCTGGTGTCAGTTCTAAGATACGTGTATTTTTTGATGCGACTCGTTTAAAGCAGGCAGACACGGTTCGTTGGGCCTAGCCAATCAAATCGCTATATGAAGAGCTGAGTTTGCACGCTCGTCTACACTTCATGAAGAAGCGCCCTAAGGCGGGTTGGTTGCATAAGGCGCACCATACTCGCTTCATTGGTTGAGTGTGGGAGCGCCAAGGGCTTTGATCGAGCATCATTCAAACTACGGCAAGGTAGTTATTCGTGGTTTTGACCCATTGGGTGGAGCGTAAGGAGCTTACAGTGAGGGGGCTGGCATTGCGGCGAGTAAAATGTGTAATCCGATACCTAGCCTTTGTTGCACTTGTGCTTGTTAACGCGCCCGTTGTTGAACAAAGCCTTGCCGCGCCAGCCACCGATCAGCGCCTCGACATTCGCGATTTACAGTTTAAGCGCATCAGTAATGCCCAGCTTGACGCCATAGGCGAGGTACGGTCAATTGTTCAGGATGCCCAAGGTTTTATGTGGTTTGGTGCCGCGAACGGGCTCGCGCGATGGGATGGCTACAAGGCGCTGGTGTTTACCAATAATAAAAATGACCCTCACTCGCTATCAACCAGTAATGTAAACGCCATGGTGACTGAACCCAACGGCGATGTTTGGGTGGCCACCTATTGGGGATTAAACCTGTATCAGGCGTCGAGCGAGCGCTTTTACCGTTATAACTTTAACCCCGACGACCCTCGCAGCCTTGGTGGCAATGCCGTAATGACCTTGCTTAAAACGCAGGATGGTCAATTATGGGTTGGGACTGATGGCGGCGGGCTAATGCGCTACGCTAGGGAAAGTGATGATTTTGAGCGCCTTAATACCGACAGCGACCGAGGAGACAGCTTGGCGAGTGACCGAGTGGTCGCTTTGGCGGAGGACGCCGAGGGCCTCATTTGGGTTGGGCTCAAAAACCTCGGGGTGGAGGTTTTCGACCCCCGAAGTCAAAAAGTGGTGCAACGCTTTCGTGCAGCCAACGGCAATGATCAAGGTTTAACGCACCCGTACGCTGAGGAAATTTGTCGAGATCAGCACGGCGATATGTGGGTTGGAACCTACGACGGCGTCAACCGCTACCTAGGGGACGGGCGGTTTAAACACTATCGGTTTGAGCCGGGAAAGCCACATAGCCTAGCGGCTGCGAATGTTGTGTCAATGATGTGTGGGGAGAACTATATATGGGTGGGCGCTGGTGACAGAGGCGTGTCTATCTACGACCCAGACGTTGATGGTTTTGTACACGCCCTTGATAAAAATACGTTTGTACGCGCTATTTACACCGATAGTAGCGGCGAACAGTGGCTTGCGCTCGCGCGTGGCTCGGTTGCTAGAACCGACCCCTATGCCAGTGCGATCACCCGTTACAGCAACGACCCCAGTAACGAAAATAGTTTGATTAGCTCCGAAGTTATGGCAATGGTAGAGGATGCTCGAGGTAATTTTTGGGTGGGTACGCGTGGTGGTTTAAATTATCTAGATCGCCGTCAAGGGACGGTAAAGCGTTATGCCCATAGGGATGGTGTACGTGGGCTATTGCCTTCTCCGGCTGTTAGCGCGTTAATTCTTCAGGATGACAATACGCTTTGGGCGGGTACCCCTTGGGGAGGCTTGGCACGGCTGAATATAGCGACTGATTTCTTTACGTCCTATTCGGCCGACAAGAGTAATCCGCACAGCCTGGCTAACCCAGAAGTGTGGTCGATGCACCGAGACGCCGATGGTGTGTTATGGGTCGGTACAAATGCAGGCTTTTTGCATCGTTATCGGCCGGAGAGCGATGACTTTCAGCGTTACTTTTTTGCCGCTGCCGGCGGCAGCTCCGTAGGGCGCGCGCTGAGTATTGATAGCGATAGTCATGGCAACTTATGGATATCCGGCGATTTCGGGCTCTACTTTTTTTCAAAAGATAATCAAGCATTAAGTGCACCATCTAGTGATGCAGCGGGGTTGTTTGAGTTTATCGGCAGTGCAAAAAGCAGTATGGGTTTGCAACTGAGTTTACCTGTAACGCGACATGTATTTGAAGATTCGAAAAAGAACTTATGGATTGCGACAGGTGGCGAAGGGGTTGTTCACTGGCGGCCTTCGGATCAGTCACAGAAAACCTATAGCGAAGCCCAGGGGCTTATCAGCAACAGCGTAACAGCCACGATAGAAGATGAAAATGGCCACCTCTGGATTAGTACCGAAGCGGGTATATCAAGGCTGGACCCAAATACCGGCGTTTTTAAAAATTTCACATCGGCGAATGGCTTAACCAGTGATGCCCATGTCCCCGGTGCTGTGGTGAATACTTCTCGTGGAGAAATTGCGTTTGGCGGATTAGAGGGCATAAGTATTATCGACCCCCAACGCACTTATACCAATAGGTTTCAAGGGCCACTGTTGTTGACCGGTATGTACCTGTTTACCGAGCCTGTGCTCGTCAAAGAGCGCTTTCTGGATCGGTTTGGTAGCGAGTCGTTATCGGATGCGAACGGCGATGTATTGACGTTAGAAAAGAGTGTTTCAATGCTCGACCGGGTGGTGTTAAACCATAAACAGTCCGTGGTGAGTTTTGAGTTTTCTTTATTAAGCTTTGATGTACCCGAGGGAACCCAGTATCGCTATATGCTGGAAGGGTTTGATGAGCGCTGGTCGAAACCGACGCGTCAGCGTAAAGCGACTTACACTAATTTAGATTCAGGTAAATATTCTTTTCGGGTAATGGCGATAAACAACGAAGGCTTACCGATGGATAGCACCATTGAGCTTCGGGTTATTGTGCTACCTCCATGGTGGAGAACGTGGTGGGCGAATAGTCTCTATGTTTTGGTATTCTTGCTGATACTGTATCGAATTATTCGTACTCAAATTGAAAAACGCCGCTTTGCCGAGCGTCAAAGTCAGTTGCTTGAGCAGAAGGTTCACGAGCGCACAGAGGCGCTCGAGCTCGCTTATAAAAAAATGAAAGAGGCCAGTTATACCGATTCGTTAACACAATTACGTAATCGCCACTATTTTCAAGACGTTATACCTAAGGAAATTGGACGTTTACGAAGGGTTTTTGAGCGTTTAACGACCGAGCAGGACCGTTCAAGATGCGAGCGGTACGGGGCTTTTTTAATTCTTGATATTGATCATTTCAAGCGAATCAATGACGAGTATGGCCATGCGGGTGGCGATGCCGTATTGGTCGCTGTGTCATCTGTATTGCGCTGCGTATTTAGGGAAAGCGATATGTTATTTCGCTGGGGTGGGGAAGAGTTTCTAGCGGTATGCTTTGACCAAAAAAAGGATGCGCTGCCTGCTCTTGCGGAGCGTGTGCGCCAAGCAGTGGAGGGGTTAGAGATTGAGTTGGAAGAGCGGCCTCGGCTCAAGGTAACTTGCTCGGTTGGTGCTTGCCACTTGCCGCTTGACGCAAGTGATTTTAGTTGGGCAAGTATCGATCAGACCATAGCCTTAGCGGACTGGTGTTTATACGTGGCTAAAAACTCAGGGCGTAATTGTTGTGCAACCCTTAGTCTACAGCGAGCGCCGGACGAAGCGTTCAAATCCTTTTTTGCCAATATCGAAGACCGTCTTCAACAGGGTGTTGCTGTGATTGAGGGGGTGCAGCTCCCTCATGCGCAGGAAAAATAGTCAAACTCACAGTGGGGTATTAGCTGCTAGGTTTATCGGCAGTTTCTCGGCGGTGAATAATCGATCGCATTGTTGTGAAAGTCATAATCGTTTTGCACATACCAGACATTAATACTGATGTGATCGTCGCGCGTTTTGGGGATGGGTAGCGTAAGCGTCAGTGGCTCTGACGTTTTGTTGAGCGCCTGCTCCGGGTCTAGGGTCCCCAATAACGTGCGTGTGAGAATGCTGCCTTCTTGGAGGTTTTTTTGCACAATACGAATGCCTTGCTCACCCCAGGCGTCGGCATTCAGGGGTACGCGGGTTTTATTTTCTAACGTTAAATGAATCTGGCAATGTTTGGCATCCACGTTAATCTGGTTGATGGCTATGTCCGGTTGGGTATACACAATAGGCTCGCCTGCAACTTCGCCTTTGCCTAGCTCGCAATCTATCGCTTTTATTTGCCTGTTATTGCGCTGGTTGTAATCGCCGTATTCCTCGCCATACCGAAAACTGACGGTTACGGGCTTGGGGTTTTGTGGGTAAGCTTGAGTGGATTTCACTAACACCTTGCCGCCGTGCTTAACCAGTCGTTGCTTTTTGTCGATTTTTGTTAGAGACAAAGGCGCTTCACTTTGATCGCCTTTTTCGATGGCAACAGAGACTGGCGCCTCAGAAAAGTAAAAATGTGCTGGCACACCTTCCCCTTGATTACTCACCTCGATATTTAGGTGGCATTGCTTGTCTAGCCAGACATTATCGATGCTGAAGTCAAGGTAATAGTGCGCAACACTTTTTGATGCGAAAAAAAAGCTCGCGCCCAAAAGGGCGACGAGCTTGAGGGGAGTATTTTTAGTCACTAAAACCTCAGCGGGTCTGTTGGTTATTTATGGGGGGCAGTTACCCGCGATCACACCGGTATGCCATGCCGTGAGTTTATCCACATTGGGCAAGCCCTCGTCGCCAGTAGCCGTTGCCGTTAACACATTGTTGCCCGCTTGT